>JBGSKP010000736.1:0-2292 GCA_041741175.1 Thiocapsa sp.
GGTCATGGCATCCGCCGCTTCGATGGCGGGGACCAGTCCGCGGGTCTCGATCATGCCGAGCGCGATTCCGAATTTTTCGTTTGCCATCGTTTCTATCTCCTCTGTGTACCAAGTCGCCGCGGGCGATGCTGCCCGATCATCTTCAATCCAGATTCAAAGCTCTTCGTCGTTGCCGACCACGCCGGGCGATCCCGGCCGGATGCAGTCCCTCATGCCGCTCGGGCGACGGCGGTCGGCTCGACCGCCGCGGCGCGCTCCTCCTCCCAGCGATCGATGATCCCGCCGATCGTCAGGTCGGTGAGGATCCCGGCGTCTCCCATCGCGTACCGGGCGGCCGATCCGCTGACCACGAAGACCCAGTCGCCGGGGCGGGCGTCCACCGGGTCGGTGGCGACGTAGTGCTTGCCTTTCGTGTCCTGCAGGAGCCGCAGATCCCAATGTCCGAGCCCGTTGATCCGGTGCGTGCAGACCAGCGAGCCGATGACCTGCCTGATCTCCATCAGCCTGCACCTCGCGACCCGGCACCCGTCTCGGGCGGCCAATGATCGATGATGCCGACGATGGTCAGATCGCTCGGATACTCCTTGCTGCCGGCCGCCTCGCGTGCTGCGGAGCTGCCCACACAGATCACCCAGTCGCCCGGCACGCAGCCGACCGCATCGACCGCGACCTGTTGTGTGCTCCCGTCTCGCACCACCAAGAGGTGCTTGTGCTCGAACCCCGGGATCCGGTTGGTCGAGACCAACGGGCGTTCCACCTGGCATATCTTCATTCAATGTCCTTCCGACTCGTCGGAGTCGAGCGATGACCCGATAACCTCCACACGGGCATCGAGCTGTTCGCAATCGCGAACCATGCTCATGGTGTGCAGGAGTCCCGCCGCGGTCAGCTCCGGATAGCGCCCGTGCAGTGCCTCGGCGACGCGCTCGCAGTGGTCTACGGCACGCTCGCGAGCACCGGGAATGCTGCCGTGGTAATCGAAGCGCACGACGATGGGAACCGGTAATCCGTGACTGACGTTGAGTCGCTTGAAGATGCGGACTCCCACGTCGATGTCGGCCGCACCTTCTTCCACCGTGCTCAGGTATGCGAAGTACGTCAGGTTACGCAGCTGGATCTCCTCGAAACCGATGCCGGCCCGGATAAAACGCTCGGCGTGTCCGGAGTCGGGGTAGGCACCGCCGTGGACGTGACGCACGTAGTCGATCTGGGACAAGTTGTTTTCAATGAGTCGAGCAACCAGGCGAACCATGCCGTCCTCGGGTGTCCCTGTGGCGCTTGCCCTGACCATTGCGGCAATGCGCTCGCGTGCGGACTCCGGGCTCATGTGCTCGGTGATCTCATAGACCTCGGCAGCCTCGATGCGCCGCGCGAGGTCGATGTGTCCGCTGTGATCGGGGACATGAACGCGGATGGCGTCCGTGTCCGTGTCGATCCCGATGAGCAACAGACCGACCGAGGCACCGCAGCAAAACCCGTTCTGCACGGCTTGCTGGAAAGCCTGAAGCCGTTCGAGCCCGGCCTCGGCGGCGCGTGTCTCGTCCGAGCCGTGGGCCGCGCATCCCTGATGATGCGGATCGACGGAACTGTAGTGGTAGACCACCGTCTTCAAATAACGGGTGGGCGCGTCGGCAAGATTCGGCCGCCCTTCGCGGAACCGCAGGTGCTCGGTCTCGATCCATCGATGGACGGTCTCCTCGATGTCGAACAGACTCCCGGCGTATGACTTACGGCGGACTCCGCCGTAGGCCAGACGTAAGGCGTAGCTCACGGCGTGAGCCAGGCGTCCGTCCGCACAGGGGGTGATGTCGAGGACGTGAAAGCCGCATTCCTGGATGAAGCGCTCAAGCTCGCTGCCGTCGCGCCCACCGAGCGGATCGGCCGTGAAGAATTCGTCCTTGGTCCGTCGACACGTCTCGAACACGCACCAGGCAAAGAGACGACGCAGGTCGAGCTGAGTCACCCAGGCGTCCGCAAGCTCGCGCTCAGGCAGACCGTATCCCAACTCGGCACGGGCGATCGACTGGGCGCGCTCCTCGAAATCGGGCTCATGTTGCAGCGCCGAGATGCGCTTCAGTACGGGAACGATTCGGTCGAAGGACGATTTGACCCGCTCTTCGTAGCCTTGAAGACGCTCATTGGCGGCATGATCCGTGAGCGGATGACCGTTCCCCGCGCTCCCCGGTGCGGTGCCGAGACGCGCCCCGCGAGCGCTTCTCCTCAAGTCGACGGACCCAATCGAAGCGGCTGACGGCCGAGTGCGCATGCGAGTCGCCCGCGGTGCCGCCGGCT
>JBGSKP010000737.1:0-2077 GCA_041741175.1 Thiocapsa sp.
CCGAGATTCCTTCCGCCTCTGCTCGAATCGAGCGCATGACCAAGAGTTTGGAGGCGTATATCCATCTGGCGGCTCCAGCGGGGAGCACGCCGCACGCTGCATCGGACGTTGATGCCAACCGCGAAACCGCAGGCCAGGTCACAACGAATTCAGCGAAGTCGGATCCAGCGACTCCCCCACCTCCGTCCTCGGAGGCAAGCAATCCATGAGTCTCTCCGTCGGCCGCGCCAAACTCGTTCAGGGTCTCAAGGAACTGACCGTTCGCTGGGAGCGGGCACGCGCGCACTGGGACGATGCCATGGCCGATGACATTGAGAAGACGGTCATCGATCCGCTTGAGCCTCGAGTCCGCGCCACAGTGTCGGCGATGGAGAAAATGAATGAGACGCTCGCCCGCGCGAAGCGTGAGTGCGGTCCTGAATGAGATCGCCAGCGTGAGTCTGATGCTCTCCAGGTGCCTCCCTCTGTCTGTGGTTTCTCCGTCGTTACCGATATGCTTGCACCATGACTCAGCCGTCCGCCTTTGATCGCCAACGAACGATGCTGCACGATCTTGTTGCGCTCACGGGCAAGCGCGGCACGCTCGAGGTGGAGATCGAACATTCGTATCGTCATGATGTGGCCGCATTCGAGGAAGCGTTTGCCGCACGCAGCAAGGAGATCGTCGCGCGGTTTCATGCCGATCGCCATCATGCCGAGCGCGAGTATCAGGCGGAAGAGCAGCGCATCAACGCCGAGTTCGAGAAGCGCTACGCCAAGGCGGAACGCACGTACAAGACCGAACTCGCCACCATCGCGGAGAAGGCGGAACACAATCAGAAGGAAACTTCAAAGGCTCTGCAGGAGGCGCTCTGGCTCGCCGACACGGTGTACGAGGCCACCGAGCAGCAACCCATCGAACAGTTCGCCAACGCCAAGAAGGCTGCGGACGGCTGCTGCGATGAACTGCGGTTGATTCAAGACAAGGCGGCTGACCTCCTCCGTCGCTCGCGCATCCGCATTCCCGCAGATGAATCGCCGCTGATCGCCACAGCCACCGATCCTGCCGCCGCTCTGCTGGGCCGCGTGAACGCTGCGCAGCAGGATATTGAGTCGATGCAGGCGCTGTTCCTGCCGAAACTCTTCCGCAGCGTTTGGCCGATCGTGTTTCTCATCGCGCTCAGCGGCGCCGCATTGGCCATCGGCTGGTTCGCCACCGATTGGCGTGAAGGCTCGAAACTCGGCATGCTCATCGGTACGTCCGTCGGCGCGGCGTTCATTCTTCTCTGCATTGCATACTTCATCGCCAAGGTGCGCATGGGCGGGTTGTACCGACCGATCACGCGCAGCCGTGCCGAAGCCGCTGCGCTGGCCGAAGCCTCGATCAAACTCGCCGAGGATGCGCGGGAGAAAAATCGTGCGCAACTGATCACCAAGCGCGATGAGGACATGCTCGCCGCGAAACAGAAGTACGAGCCCGTGCTGGTCGAGATCGAGCAACGTCGTACGCATTATCTTGATCGCATCAACGAGAAGTACCCGGCGATGATGGAGAAGATGAAGACGCAGCGCGAAGAAGACCTCTTCAATCTCCGCGAATCACAACTGCAGCGCATGACCGCGTTGGAGGAGAACCAGACCAACGACCTTGCGGAACTCAAGAAAGCCCACGAAACTCGCACCAAACAACGGCGCGATCGTTATGAACACGATTGGGCTGCGCTGGAACACGAATGGAAGACGGGCATGGCGTCGGTGTACGCCACCGCCAATGACATCGCTTCGCGCTCCGCAGCCATCTTCAAGCCGTGGAACGATCCATCGTGGGCCAGGTGGGAGCCGCCGTTCGATTTAGAATCGATCATTCGCATCGGCGAAATGCGCATTGACATTGCCCAACTGCCGGGCGGCCTGCCCAAAGATGATCGCCTCACGATCGAAGGCCCCGCCGCCTTCACGCTGCCGGCGCTGTTGACCTTCCCTGAACCGGTATCGATGCTGCTTGAAGCCGGCGAGCGAGGCCGCGATGAGGCCATTGCCGCGCTGCAGACCGTGATGCTGCGCATGCTCACCACGCTGCCGCCGGGCAAGGTGCGCT
>JBGSKP010000738.1:0-2707 GCA_041741175.1 Thiocapsa sp.
CGGCGAGCGCGTAGCACGGTTGCCCGGTGCGCTTTGCCGCCAGATCCCAGAACGCGCAATCCAGCGCATTGCGTGCGGCCCCGGCGGGCATCGTGCGCTGCAGATCGTCGCGGGTCAGCCCGTCCGCCACCTTTTGGACGACTTGTTCCAGCGTTGCTGCGACGCTCTCCGGACTTTCGCCGTAGCGTGCGTAAGGAACGCACTCACCGCGGCCGAGCAAACCGTTCTGCGAAAGTTCCGCAACCACAACCTTGGCCTCGGTCTTGGCGCCCCGGCTGATGGTAAAATGTCCCGCGATGGGCCAGGTTTCGATGTTGACGGAGAGACGCGGGCCTGCAGGGTTAACCATGTGTTTAAGGCTTTGTTAACGTCCCTCGACAGTCGGAGACGCTCTGTTAAGTATGTGACGGAAATGCGGTTTTTCTCAAGGTGGCGCAAGCGGCGGCCGGAGCCATGGCCGCGATTTGAGGCTGCCTGGAGCCGTCCGGGGCTTGCGGGACGGGGAGTGCGATGAGTTCTGAAGCGTTGCTCGCCGCCACGGTAGACGGCGACCGGCTGGATCTTTTGGCGGGTGGCGACTGGACGGCCGATCGTGCGAACGATTTGGAACGTCTGGTCATCGCCGCGGCGTTGCCGCCGAAGACTCCGATCAAGTTCGTTCGGGTCAACATGCAGGGTGTCGCCAAGCTCGACACCTATGGCGCCTGGCTGCTCGAGCGGCTGCTGCGCGGATCGCGCGAGCAGGGCGCTACGGCCGATGTGGTCAACCTCGCCGACCAGTTCCGCACCCTCGTCGAGACCGTCCATCAGACCACGGAATTGCCTGATCCGGAGCGGATACGGCGCAAGAGCGTGACCGACTGGCTTGCGACCGTTGGCGAGAATATTGCCGAAGTCGGAACGTCGGCCGCATTGTTCGTGCAGATGCTTGGCGCCGTCACATTCGCTTTCCTGCGGATATTCTGGCGCCCGCGCACCTTCCGATTCACGTCGCTGGTCAATCAGATCGATCTGGTTGGATGGCGCGCGGTCCCGATCATTGTGCTGATCACGTTCCTGATCGGGGCGATCCTGGCGCAGCAGGGCATCTTCCATTTCCGGAGATTCGGCGCAGACATCTTCGTCGTCGATATGGTCGGCATCCTGGTGCTGCGCGAAGTCGGCGTGCTGATCGTGTGCATCATGGTGGCCGGGCGATCGGGTTCGGCTTACACTGCCGAACTCGGCTCGATGAAGATGCGCGAGGAAATCGACGCGCTGCAGACCATGGGTTTCGACCCGATCAGCGTCTTGGTGCTGCCGCGCATACTGGCGCTGGTGATCGCAGTTCCAATTCTGACCTTTCTCGGGGAAATGTCGGCGCTCTACGGAGCCGGACTGGTGGCCTCGCTCTATGGCGGGATCCAGCCGGAAACGTTTCTGCAGCGGCTGCGCGAAGTGATTTCGCTCAACCACTTCATGGTCGGCATGATCAAGGCGCCGTTCATGGCGATGGTGATCGGCATCGTTGCCTGCGTACGCGGCCTCGAGACCAAGGGCTCGGCTGAATCGCTCGGTGCCCAGACCACGGCAGCCGTGGTACAGGCGATCTTTCTGGTGATCGTGCTGGACGGCATCTTCGCCGTGTTCTTCGCTGCGATCGATAAATAAGCGGGGACCCATGTCGATGTCAGATACCGGCTTCGATATCCTGTCGCTATTCGACGACGGCCCGGAGCCGCAGCTCGACATCTCGCAGGACATCGCACTGCGGGTGCGCAATCTGCAGGTCAAGTTCCGGCGCCAGCATGTGCTGAAAGGCGTCAATTTCGACGTCAAGCGCGGCGAGGTGCTGGGCTTTGTCGGTGCGTCCGGTGCCGGCAAGTCGGTGCTGCTGCGGACCATGATCGGCCTGATCCAGCCGAGTTCCGGCACCATCGAAGTATTCGGACAGGAATTCTCCAAGGCCAAGGAATTGCGCGAGCAATTGATCGAACGGCATTGGGGCATCCTGTTCCAGCACGGCGCGCTGTTCTCCGCGCTGACGGTGCGCCAGAATGTGCAATTCCCGATGCGAGAATATCTCGATTTGTCGCCGCGCCTGCTGGACGAGGTCGCAGCCGCCAAGCTCAAGATGGTCGGGCTGCCGCCGGAGGCGCTGAACAAGATGCCGTCGGAACTCTCGGGCGGCATGATCAAGCGCGTTGCCCTGGCGCGGGCACTGGCGCTCGATCCGGCGATCGTGTTTCTCGATGAGCCCACATCCGGCCTCGATCCCATCAGCGCCGGCGAATTTGACAATCTGATCAGAACCCTGCAGCGGACTTTGGGGCTCACGGTTTTCATGGTAACCCATGACTTGGACTCCCTGCATTCCGTCTGCGACCGGATCGCTGTTCTGGCCGACGGCAGGGTGATTGCTGCAGGGCCGATGTCGACAATGCTGGCCTCGGAGCATCCGTGGCTGAAGGCTTATTTCCGCGGCAAGCGCGGCCGTGTCGGCTCAACGATGTGAGGTTGGCGTAATGGAAACCCGGGCAAATGACATTCTGATCGGCTGCTTCACGCTGTCGGTCATTCTGGGTGCGTTCGGCTTCGTCTACTGGTTCCACCATGTCGGCGGCACCGGCGAACGCGTGACTTATAATGTCATGTTCCAAGGTCCGATCGGCGGTCTGCGATCCGGTGCATCGGTGACGTTCAACGGCATCCGCGTCGGCGAAGTGAC
>JBGSKP010000739.1:0-2175 GCA_041741175.1 Thiocapsa sp.
CGGTTTCAATCGTGCTAATGGTTTTTTTACGTTTACGTTTTGCTTTACGAATGGATTCTTGCAAAACCCGATAACGAAAAGGGTGTAAAGCAGCAAAGGCTAAATCCTCGAATTCCACGCAAAATGCATGCATGCCAAGCCGATTGGCGATGGGTGCGTAAATTTCTAGCGTTTCTTTGGCAATACGCTGGCGTTTTTCCGTTGGCAATACGTCCAGCGTGCGCATATTATGTAAACGATCAGCCAATTTAATAATGATGACGCGAATGTCTTTGGCCATCGCTAATAGCATTTTGCGGAAATTTTCTGCTTGTGCCTCAACGCGATTTTTAAATTGGATTTGTACTAGTTTACTCACGCCATCGACTAATTCGGCGACTTCTTCGCCAAATTGTGTGGCTATGACGGTTTTTTCAATGGCAGTATCTTCGATAACATCATGTAAAATAGCGGCGATAATCGTCTGCGCATCCATGCGCATTTCTGCGAGTGTTCGCGCTACAGCAAGCGGATGAATAATATAAGGATCGCCGCTATGCCGTTGTTGGCCTTTATGGGCCTGTGCTGCAAATAAATAAGCTCGGTGAATGAGCTCAACGGCAGCATCACTTAAATAAATTTCAAGTTCACGGCGTAACTCACTAAACAACGGCACATATGCCTCACTTCTATGGATTTTAACTACGAGTTGGTATCAGTTTCAACGGGTTGGCTTTCTTTAAAGTCTCTATGACCTTCAGCAAATTCGCGCAAAGCAACAACTGTTGGTTTATCGTTTTCTTCAGGCACTAACGGATGTACGCTACCTTTAGCAATTTGCCGTGCGCGTTTTGCTGCGAGTAATACAAGTTCAAAACGATTATCAACATATTTCAAACAATCTTCAACAGTGATGCGTGCCATAAATGCTTGCTCCAAAAGGTAACAATATTACCTTTATATTACATGTTATGCCAATAAATTTGCTAATAAATCAGCATATTTTTGTTGTTGAAATTGCTGGCGTAAGCGGTGCGCTTGAATAATAGTCTTAAGTTCATCCAGTGCTGTTGCAAAATAATCATTGACGACCAGGTAGTCATATTCGTGATAATGCGCGACTTCCAGGCGAGCAGCCTTCATGCGTTTTTCAATGACGTCCGGATTATCTTGTGCGCGTTCTTGCAAACGTGCTTGTACAATTTCCCAAGAAGGCGGTAAAAGAAAAATACTTACGCTACCTGCTAAAGATTGGCGAACTTGCTGGGCGCCTTGCCAGTCGATTTCAAGAATAATATCAATGCCAGCTTTTAATTTTGCATTGACCCAGTCACGAGATGTCCCATAATAATTACCAAAAACTTTGGCATGCTCAAAAAAAGCCTGCTTTTTAATGAGATCTAGAAAAGTAGGTTCATCGACAAAATGATAATTGACGCCGTCTTGTTCACCAGGGCGCGGTGGCCGAGTTGTATGTGAAATAGAGACTTTTAAATCAGACATCACTTTCAATAACGCATTAACTAAGCTGGTTTTACCGCCGCCGGAAGGAGCGGAAACAATGTATAGAGTGCCGGGTGTTTGATTCATAATCGATGTTTTATTTAATTTTTTTAATGGATACCTTGCCGCAGACGACAAAGCTTTTATTTTACGATAGTATTATCAGATCAATTAAAGGTAATCACAAGCATGAAAAAACTTTGGATTTTAGTGGGCGTGTTCGCTTTGTTCGGTCTTAGTTTTGTATTTAGCTATAACAATCTTATTGCAGCACAAGAACAAGTGAATCAATCATGGGCGCAAGTGGAAAATGTTTATCAACGGCGCTTGGATTTGATTCCTAATTTAGTTGCCACAGTAAAAGGTTATGCCTCGCATGAGCGCCAGACATTCCTAGAAGTGACTCAAGCGCGTGCGCAAGCCACGCAAGCTATTTCTCCGCAAGTACTCAATGATCCACAAAAATTTGCCGCTTTTGAACAATCGCAGGCCGCGCTGAGTGGTGCGTTAAGCCGTTTGTTAGTTGTTGTTGAACGTTATCCTGACTTAAAAGCTAATCAGAATTTTTTAGAATTACAAGCGCAATTAGAAGGCACTGAGAACCGTATTACCGTAGAACGCCATCGTTTTAATGAGGCGGTGGAAATCTATAATATTAAACTGCGCACGTTCCCCACTTCTTTAATTGCTAAA
>JBGSKP010000740.1:0-2026 GCA_041741175.1 Thiocapsa sp.
CAACGCGCTCAACGACTCCGGCGCCGGCTTGCCAATCAGCAGCAATCCTCTCCTCAGAAAACTCAAAACCACAACCCATCGGCCATCTCTCCTGTAGCGTAATTAACCGGCCTTTGAGGTCATTGATTGAAAAACGCGGCGGGATTCACAACCCGTTCCTCGAAGGTGTAACCGGAGGCCGTCAGGGCGTCGCGGATGAGCTTGGCCGACAGCGTGCCCTTGTAGGCGTCGGTGTTCTCGAATACAACCAGCTCGGGCCGGTGAAGTCGAACGTAGTGAAGCGTGGGCAGGAAAAGGTATCCGACATTCGGGTGCTCTTCGGCGTGGGCGAGCGCGTTCTTCGACCTGCCGGCGGAACTCGCTCCTTGGCAGGGAATACCAGCGGCAAAGATCCGAATCGCGGTACGGGGAGAGGAAAGTTCAGCCGGATGCCACTCGCCAGCGGAACCCGTCCAAGTCGAAGCCTCGGGATGTGCCTTGGCAGAAAGGGCCAGGTAGCGCGCCTCCAACTCGATGAGAGCCGAAACGGAAACATCCGCCCCACCCTGCTTCAGTCCGGTGGTGAGAGCTTCGAGTAGCGTGCCCCCACCCGGGAACATTTCGGTGACTTCGATCTTCATGACCAAAGATAACTCAACGAACGAACTCGCCCGGGGTGCCGGTTTCGCTGTAGCCGGCGGCCCGAAGGAATTGGACTGCGATGGTGAGAATCAGGGCTTCACCGTGAACGACAACCCGACCGGGGCGCTGGTTTCCGATCAGCTCGGTGGCATAGACCAGATTCATCTCGTCGAGGTGGGCCTCGATCGTACCTGCGGTGTGAAGCAGCGAAACTGAGCTGGGGCAGCGCAAATCGTAAACACCGGAAGGGGTGGTCAAACTGGAACGTGAAATGGTCCAGAGTTCGGTAGCGGCCCGGGAAATGGTGTGCAGACGCAGCCGGGGGGTAACCACGATCTGTCCGACATGGATACGGACTCGGATTTCAGGGACCGAAAGGAATGAACCGAGGTCGCCGGCCTCATACGAAAGCAACCCGGCACCTTTTCGGGAAGAAACGTGGCAGGAGCCGAGGAGAGACTCCCTGAGGATTAAACCCGTGCCGACGCGACGTTCGACAGTGAAAGCTGTACCCGGGGTGAAATTGTTACGGCGCAGACGATCGAAACCGTTGTCCTCAACCCAGAGGCGCCAAAGGCTACGATCTCCACGATCGCCCAGCGTCGTCATCAACGAATCGTGTCGGGGAGAAATCTTCATGTGCCAAGATAGCCGGCGCGAAACTCGCCCGCTGGAAGAACCCAGGTCCCACAGATCAATCCCGATTTGGAGAGGGGGTTGGCTCCCCAAGGCGGCAAAGACCTATCCGAACATCAAAGAGGCCCCACCGGGCCGTATTCCCGCAAAACCGTGTGGAAGGAAGAAGATGGATTTACGACGTAAGCGCGCGGAGCTTCGGGTAGCGAGCGAGGCAGGGTTTGATCGAAAGGGTGCCGGCAATGGCAGCCTGGGAACCAGCGGCGAAAACCTTAAAACAATGCCGGGGCGGCATGCCGTCTTTGGCGATCGCTGGCGTGCCCGGGTTTCAGTCCGGTCTATTCAGGCGGCGACTTTTCCGTAAACTCCGAGTTCAAACTGCATCAGCAGCACGTTGAAGGCGTGCACGGATCTTTGCTCGAGGGGATTGATCGGTAGTTTCGAGTGCAACTGCACCAAACACGTCGTCTAGATACGCAAAATGCCGGGAAGCAGCTGCTGGCTTCCGGCAAAAAACGTACTCAGAATTGTTGTCCGCCATGATTACCACGGTTTCTCCACGGTCGGCCGCCTTTCGAGCTGCAGTGAACTCGCGCTGAAAGCGTTTGAGCGACATCCTCACGAAATCAAATTATCAGCCTGGAATTCGCAAATCAAACAGATGTGTAAGGCTCACGCTCATCGGTGAAGACGACCGTCGAACGAGAACGGCTCCGGCCTTCCGATGGTAATACGGGAAAAGTCCGGGTGGTTGGGATTCAACAGGAAG
>JBGSKP010000741.1:0-1572 GCA_041741175.1 Thiocapsa sp.
GGCGAGGTGCCCGGCAGCGCCGCATAGAACAGCTTGCGACCGGCAACCCGGATGTCGATGACGATCGGCAGCCCGGCATCGGCGGCGCGGTTGCGCATCTGGGTGCCAAGCCGGAAAGCGTCGTCCTCGGCGAACACGGCAAACCGCAACGCCGCCTCCTGCCGCTTCAACGTCTCGATGTCATCCGCAATCGCCATGGCAATCTCCTGGGGCCCGCCGATCCTGCGCTTGAGCCAGGAACGGAAAAGTGAGGATTGCTTCGGATGTCAGCTTAAACCCGGTCTGTCAAATCCCGCCGAAACACCGGGTGTCCGGTCTCTGCCCTGGCGAGGCATCAGATACGTGTCTTCGGCGCAGGCTCGCGGTCGGAGTCGCCTGAATTCGGCTCGCCTTTGGGCTCGATCAAAAGAACTTTGACCTCCTTCTCGGCCCGTGGCCGGTGCACCACGCCTCTGGGCACGACGAACAACTCGCCAGCCTTGACGGTCCGGGACGGCTCTCCCGCGATGTCCATTTCCATCTCGCCTTCCAGCACAAGGAAGAAGTCGTCCGTCGTATCGTGCTTGTGGAACGGATACTCACCGATGAACTTCACCACCATCACATCATTGTCGTTATAGTCGGCAACCACATGCGGATCCCAGTGGCTTGAGAATTGAGCCAGCTTTTCCCTGATATTGACCGTTTTCATCGCGCTTTCCCATTCTGTGACGCTGCCGCGATCCGTCGCCAAAGGCGATACGGACGTTGGGCGAGGCCGGCGGAGCGGCTGTTGAAACACGGGTCCTGATGCCCGGTCTTGAACGATCGTGCATCGGAAGGTTCAGGCAGCCCGTGTCGTGCTCGTTTGCAGCGCAACGGAAAAGGGCCGCAGATTTCTCCGCGACCCCTTTCCGTGAGTGGAAGTCGGGTTCGAAACCCTACCAACCTCTATTCACTACTCACTATTCGCTATTCACTATTCGCTCAGTTGCGGGCCTTGTCGACGAGTGCGCCCTTCTTGATCCAGGGCATCATGGCGCGCAGCTTTTCGCCGACTTCCTCGATCTGGTGGCTGTCGTTCATGCGGCGGATGCCCTTGAAGCGGGCGGCGCCCGAGCGGTATTCCTGCATCCATTCCGAGGTGAACTTGCCGGTCTGGATGTCGGTGAGAACCCGCTTCATCTCGGCCTTGGTCTCGGCGGTGATGATGCGCGGGCCGGAAACGTATTCACCCCATTCGGCGGTGTTCGAGATCGAGTAGTTCATGTTGGCGATGCCGCCTTCATAGATCAGGTCGACGATCAGCTTCACTTCGTGCAGGCACTCGAAATAGGCCATTTCCGGGGCGTAGCCGCCTTCGACCAGCGTCTCGAAGCCGGCGCGGATCAGTTCGACCAGGCCGCCGCAGAGCACGACCTGCTCGCCGAACAGGTCGGTCTCGCATTCTTCCTTGAAGTTGGTCTCGATGACACCCGAGCGGCCGCCGCCGACGCCGCAGGCGTAGGAGAGCGCCAGGTCATGGGCGTTGCCCGAGGCGTCGTGGTGGACGGCGATCAGGCACGGCACGCCGCCGCCCTTCTGGTATTCGCC
>JBGSKP010000742.1:0-1719 GCA_041741175.1 Thiocapsa sp.
CGCGGGATAGCTGCCGTACATGGACGACAGGATGCCGTGCACTAAGACGAACTTCGCCGTGGGCTCACGGGGATCGGTAAAGAGCTCCAGCGCCGAGACCGACGAGAACTGCGTAATCGTGTCCGAAAGCCACGACTGCACGGCGCCATACGCCGTCAGCTCCATCAGGAACCCTTGGGTGTAATCCGCCGTTGACCCTGCCACCCAAATCGAGCCGGTTAAACCGTCCACCGCAATCGCCTGCGGTTTGTGCACGGTGTACCAAGGAATCTGATTTATCGGGTCCATAGGGTCGCACATCGGGTCCATCCAGCAGTCCGGATCCGTCATCATCACAATGTCGCCCAGGCAGTACGTGTACGAGCCCATGGGCACGCCGGCGGCGGTGAACACTTCAACGAACATGATCTCGTCCAGTCCCGCGCCGCACGCATTCGGGTAGGTGCGGTACCCCGCGACGGCGACAACGTCAGAGCCGTTGCGGGAAGCTGAAATGACCGAGGCCTGACCCGGCATCTGCGCGGCTGAGACCATCAGGTGTTCGGAATTCACCGTTCCCGTACCGGGCGCAATTTGGAACATCTGGTGCTGCTGTACCGACGACGGCAATCCCGGAAGTGTTTGCGTAACCAGCGCAAAATAATCGCCGGTACGTGTCACCGTGCCTTGGCCAAAGGATCCGCTGTACTCCGGCGGCACCACCGGCGTCGGCGTTCCCACGGGTGTCGGGAGACGAAGCATCAAGTAGTCGTTGTGCTTCGTCGGCAACTCCGTCGGTCCTAACGGCCAATAGGCTGGATCACTAAAACCACCGGCGAGCGCCGATCCATCGTTACGAACCTCGGTCATGAACGGATTCGAGTCGTAGCCGCCCAGTGATTTTCCGCCCCACAGGACCAGATTGCCGTTGATGGGACTGTACTGTGCGCCGCTGGGCTGACCGGCGTACGCAAACCAACCCTGCAAATCGGTGAATAAACCGTCTTGCACGCCAGTGTTCGGCGTGTCGGAATTCGGCTGATTGCCGTAGCCCGGCAAAGCCGTACCGGTGAGGAAGTCCCGGTAGTGCGCATAGTTTGCCGTGTACCAGCTATAGGCGCTGCCCAAATCCGCCAAGCCCACCCACGTCGAAATCCAGTTCGTGATCGAACCGGAAGATTGCAGCGCGACGCTGTTGCCGTAGCTGAACATCGTGCCGCCAATCCACGTTTGGAATGTCATGCCCGCGGTGGTGCACCAGTAGTTGTTGAAACCCATGGTGTAGTTGTAAGTGCCCGCGGGATAACTGCCGGCGACGGTCGTTACTTGCACCGGGACGGACCCGGACGTTTGCCCAATGCGGTTCGGAACACGCACTTCGATGTAGCTGTCTGCGTTAAACGGCCACGACGAGTACGGCGAGCACTCCGTTTCACACGGATCCCCCGGGGTGATCAGACCAAAAGAGAGCGGTGTCGCGTTGACCCCGTCGAAGTCCACATACGGTGTTGGTGCTGGCGGAGGGTACTGAAGATTCTGGCCGCAGATACAGCTGTAAATCGCGTCGTAGCGCGTGGACAGAGCGCCCGACGGTTCTGCAAAGGGGAGCGTCTGCCACGCGGTGTAAGGTCCGGTGTCGTTGGACATCGCACTGACGTTGGCCGTTGGCACTGAGCCGGTGGTGGCGGTGCTCGTTGCTGTCGCCGTAGCCGTGGCTGTTGCTGTTGCCGTCGCCGTGGC
>JBGSKP010000743.1:0-1542 GCA_041741175.1 Thiocapsa sp.
GATCTATCTGCCTCGAGGACCTCGAGCGGGCCTCCGGCGTGCCGCTCGCCGAGCACGTGCAGGGGATGTCCGTCTTCGCGCGGCTCGGCGACGCATCGGTGTCGCTGTCGGGGCGCAGCTTCGATCCCGGCGTTCGGGACGTGCGAACGGAGGATCTCCTCGTCGATACGGTCGAGATCGAGGCGAGGGGGCAGGGTCTCGCGCTGCCCCAGGCTCCGCCGGGCGCGCTGCGGTTCGACCGCACGACCTACGCGTATCTACCGACCATGGAGCGCGCCGAACGCGTGGGGGACCGCTACCGTTCGCTGCGCCACGTCGAGCGCCCCAACGAGCCTGGTCATCACAACGTTACGGAGTGGACGTACCGGATCGACACGAACCGCGGACCCTTCGTGAGCGAAGCCGAGGTCAACGCCCGCCGAGAGGTGATGCTGGGCCTGCTGCAGGCCATCCGCGAGGACCGCTTCGAGGAGCAGTACCAGGCCTTCGTCCGGGAGTTCCCGGAGGATCGCTTCGGATCGCACGCAGTGCACGGCACCTCGATCACCATCCGGTACTTCGACGACCGCGTGCACGCGCGCAAGGAAGGCTTCCTCGCGAAGGACGGGCTGATCGCGTACGTCGGCATCCATGTCTACAACGAGCAGCACGGGGAAGATCGCTATCCGCAGCCCTGGCTGTTCGACCTCTTCGGGATCGAGCGGCTCGACGCGACTCGCTTCTGGCGGGGGGCGCCGTACAACCCTGTCGACAACGAGATCCCGGGGCGATCCCATCCCCAGGCGGACCTCACGAACCCGCTGCCCGACCTCTCGGCCGCCGGACACCGGGACGGCGGGCTCGCATACTACGCGAACCTCGAGTGGCGCAACGATGGCTTTACGTTCGAGTGTCCGGGCTTCTACCCGCACGACGGCGAGACCGTGCCCACGATGCTCGACCCCAATCTGCTGCAGTTCGGCGGGTTCGTGGTGACGCACTCCCGCAAGCTCCCGTAATCGTCCTCCATAAAGGGCTCCTCGGGATCGGGCGCGCAAAAGGGTCCATCTCCCAGCAGATCATCGAGCAGGGCCCTGCGGATCTCAGCGACCTCGGGGAGCGACCGAGCGGCGACGGGGTGTTTCGGCCAGGCTTGTTAGGTTGATCCTAGATGGTTGTTCGTTGTCCTTCGTGCGAAGCGCCGTCGACGGGCCCTGGTCCTGAAGCCCCAACACAGATCAGGGCTCCTCGATGACGTCGGCAGCGAGCAGAGCATCGTAACCCGGCTCCCCTGGGGTCCAGAACGCCGCTGCTGCGGGGTCTTCTCCGGTCAAGGCGAGCGCGGCAGCAGCCGCAAAGCCCCAGATCGCGGCCTGCACGTCGATGGTGGCACCCGATCCCGAGGCGCAAGCGAGCGTGCAGACGAGATCGGTTGGAGACTCGAAGTCACAGTGATCCGCGCCAACCACCCGCACCAGATCGTGGTCGGGGATCAAAGCGTATACATCGACAGCGTTGCCAGAAACATTGCAGATCTCTGGCTCGCCGAGGACACCCCAAGAG
>JBGSKP010000744.1:0-1860 GCA_041741175.1 Thiocapsa sp.
CTCGCGCAGCGGTTTGTCGCGCAGCATGGATTGACGTCGATTGTGCAGGATGCGCATGGTGCTGGCGTGATGAGCGCGGCCAACAGCATCGGAATCGTTTTCACGGGCGTGCGCCCGGGCGAAAAACTCTTTGAGGAACTGGTTTTCGACGCACAGAACATGCGTCCGACGCGACACCCGGAAATCAATATCTGGGGGCTCCCCGAGCCCGATCCACAATGGGTCCGGCAAATGTTGCGCACCCTCTCGCCACAGGCCAGAAACCGCGATACCGACGCTCTGACTGCCGAAATCCATGCCTTGGTGCCGGAATCCAGGCAACTCGCGGCGGCTTGAAGTCGTTGTGGCATAAGAGGTTATGCACAATCCACAAAATCTTCGCGCAACTGTTGCACTTGCAAGGTCGACCAAGACGACAGAAGATTGTTGGTGTTTGCTGACCTAAACTGAACGCTTCGCTCACGTCAGGCTGCTCAGTGGTTGTCGAGCCGCCGACCATGCACGAGCGAGACACGTTCGCCCGAAGTTGTCGCCCTCCCATGCCAAGTCAACCCACCTTGACACGTGGCCCCATGACTGATGCCATCGTCCTGCGTCAGCAGGCAGACGATCTCCTTCATCGCCTGATGCAGGATCAAGAGTCGAGCGAGCATCGTCTCGTTGCGGCCGGCCGTCGTGATCCATTGAAAGCCGTCACCGGCACAACCGCGCTGGAGCGCGCCATCGCCTGCACGCGCGAGATGATTGCCGAGATGGATGTGATGCTCGTCGATCTCGACAGCGGCCTGCAGGCGGAGCAGACGCCGATCGTTGAAGCCAAGCCCATGTCGCTTCTTCGACCAATGGCCGCACCCGCGCCCGTGATTCGCGCCCGAGTTGGCGGTATGCTCCTTGCCCAGCGGCCGGTGGCCGCCTCCGCATGAGCAAACCAAAATCAGCAGGTCATTCCAAGCACCCAAACGCCCGCCACGGAGCCGAACGCCCCAAGCCGGCGACGCCGCCCATGAGCGATCAGGCTGTGTATTGGGGCATCCTTATCGTCGGGCTCTTCGTCGTCATCCTCGGATGGGTGTTGAGCGAGGGAGCGCTGTGGCGACAGACCGCCATTGTGTACTTCGCGCTCGCAGTGCTGAACATCAACTTTGCTGGATGGGATCTGTATCGCGGCAAGCAGTTGTCGAACTGGAAGCAGTCGCTGGCCAAGATTCCATTGCGTTCGCTGGGCTATGGCAAGAAGGACGTCAAGCCGCTGGAGGCGGCGCACGGCCAGGCCGCAGTGCGGTCGCGCATGTGCGTGTTCGGCGTCGTAAGCCTCGTGGTGGTGGTGGCTGTGACGTATGTGATGATGTGGGTGATCTGAGTGTGATGCGCGTTCGGCTGCGGCAAGTGGACAGGCCGCACGATCGATCGCCGCCACTACACTTGCGGCATGCCTGCAACCCTGCGATTCAAACGACTCTCGACTCTGGCTGAACTGCCTGCCTATCAAACCGCACACGCAGCGGGCATGGATCTGCACGCTGCGATCAGCGAGAGCGTGACCATAGAGCCGGGCGAGATCCGCATGATTCCTTGCGGTTTCGCGATGGCGGTGCCGGTGGGATTTGAAGCCCAGGTGCGGCCGCGCAGCGGACTCGCATCCAAACATGGCATCTCCATGCCCAACGCGCCGGGCACGATCGATGCCGATTATCGCGGCGAGGTGAAGGTGCCGCTGATCAACCTCGGCCGCCAGCCGTTCGTGGTGGAACGCAACATGCGCATCGCCCAGATGGTGATTGCCGCGGTGGCGCATTGCGAGGTTGAGGAAGTTGAAGAGTTGGACGAAACCGTGCGCGGCACAGGCGGCTTCGGCAGCAC
>JBGSKP010000745.1:0-2616 GCA_041741175.1 Thiocapsa sp.
GCCATCCTTGCGGCGCTGCACCGCCTGGTAGGTCGCGAAGCGTTGCCCGCCCTGCCTGCCAGCCGCGATCATCGCATCGGCGCTGAGTCCGTTCGCCGGCAGGTTGAAGGCGGTAAAGCGCAGCGTGACGATTTCGCCATCGCCATAGCCGAGATGGTCGCGCGCCTGGCGGTTGGCCGAGCGCAGCAGCCACGTCTGCGGATCGATGACATAGATTTCCTGTGACACCGCCTCGAGGATTGTGCCGAGCCGCTCGGTTTCCGACTTCATCTTCAGGAGGCCGGAAATATCGGTGCGGATACCGACACGGAAGCCGTTGTCCATCCACCGTTCTTCCACCTGCACCCAGCGCTCGGGACCAACCTGCTGGACGATGACATCGCGCGGATCAGCATGGGCGGCCATCCGCGCACGGAACCAGGCGTCGCGGCTCTCCTTGCTAACGCCGGCCTTGGGATACTGCCCGTTGTCGACCCCGAAACGGATGATGTCCTCGAACCGTGCGCCCGGAACGAGCACCGGGGCGGAGGCCGCATAGATGTCGCGGTAGGCGTCGTTGCACATAACCAGCCGGTCTTCGGCGTCATAGACGGCGAAGCCCTCCTTGATCGTCGCCAGGGCGCCGGACAGTATCTGCTCGATGCGCAGCCTTTCGGTTTGCGACGCGCGCACCTGCGTCAAGTCCTGGATGATGCCGACGAAGCCTTCGGGCGTGTCGTTGTCGTCGAGGATGACGTTGACGGCGATCTGGCCCTCGAAGGCGCTGCCGTCCTTGCGCCGGAACACGGCGTCGACGATCAGCCGCTCGCTTCCGGGCGACACCAAACCGAGCGCCTGCGCCCGCAGCCTGCTCGCCACATCAGGATCCATGTAAAGCGCCGAGGTGAGTTGGCCGATGAGTTCGCCATCACCAAAGCCGAAAACCTCGTAGGCCGCGGCATTGGCATCGCTGATGACGCGGTCGAGATCGGCTATGACGACAGGAACGGGCAGTGTTTCATAGAGAGCCTTAAGAAGGCGGCGCGGATTCTTCTGCATGTCGGCTGCCCGGTCACTTCGACCGTCGCGGGCTCAATTCCGTTGCCCGGAACGCCAGCGACGGAACTGCCTCGCCCGTCGGTTAACTTTCGGATTCCTGCATGTCTGTTGTGCTAACGCGTATCGTCATTGCATTCTTCCGGCAGCATGTTCGGAAGGAATTCTTCAAGTATAAACAAAATTGCCTTGCCGTCGATCTCATCCTTGCCGATGCGAAAATCGGCCCCGTAATCCGGAAAACTCTGGAAATAGGAACCGCTGATGTCGGACGAGATGATGCCGATCGGGCCAGTATAGCCGGCGTCGCGCAGCCGCGGCGCCGTTTCGCGGAAATCGTTGTTGGGAACGAGATGATTGTCGAGCAGGATGATGTCGACCGCGTTGGCCTGCACGTGATGAACGGCATCCTCGATCGCGGCGACGAAGTCGAGGCCGATCTTGGGCTCGGCGATGGCTGAGAGCTTGCGCGAAAGCAGCATGTGTTCCGTCGGATCGTCGTCGACGAGCAGGATCCGGATCGGCGCGCTTGCGGTTCGAAGCTGGGTCACGATCGCACCTTCACGTGATGAGGCCGTTGCGAATGGCGGTTGCCACCATCTGGGCGCGATTGACGACCTGGAGCTTGCGCAGCACGGTGGCGGTGTAGGAATTGACGGTGTGTTCCGACAGCTTGAGGATAACGGCGATTTCCGCCGAGGTCTTGCCTTCGGCGGTCCAGCGCACGATCTGGATCTCGCGCTCGGTCAGCCCGGTCAAGGAATCGAGCGACAGGATCGCCTCGAAGTATCGCTGGAAGATCAGCGCCGCTTCATAGCTGATGCGGCCGATATCCGAATAGTCGGCCTTGTCCTGCGTTCCGATCATCAACAGCCCGTATCGCTTGCCCGACGGCGTGTGCAGCGGCACGGCGACGACGCAGCTTGGCTCCTCGTGGATCATCAGCGGCGAAACCGGCTCGCCAGACGGCATACCGTCGGTGAGGAATACCGCAGGGACAACATATTTGATCAGATGGGCGACCGGCTGGTCCTGCTGCGGCTTCGACCTGCGGTCGATCTCGCTCATGTGGAGATTCGGCCAGGAATGCAACGTCATCGCGCGCGAATAGCGGAAATCGGCGATTTCCGGCGACAGTTCGATCAGGCCGAACTCGGAGAAACCATGCGCCATGGACATCGCCTTGAACAGGCGGAAAAAGTCCATCCGGTTGATGGCCCGGTCGAGCTCTTCACCCGTGTGAAAGACATGTTTCCCGTTCAGCATTCTTCCAGTCCGCCCCCCGGTTTCGTGACTGTCGCGACGCACACCGCGCGGCCGCCAACCGCGCAGGTCAATCGCTGCATGCTAGCATAGTAATCTTACATAGCGCCGCCAGCTTAAGCAAACGCCGGCCCGGCTCAATTACTCCCGGCATGATTGAATTCCTGCACTCGTGCACAACGAATGCGTAAAATCGTGCGTGCCGCGCGGCAAGAATGCACGGAGCGCGCCTATCCATGCTCGCTGGCCCGCGGAAAACCGCGCCGCCAGAGGCGGCGCGGGCGATCTGATTCGCGTGGGTTCCGGCGCGCCTCAGGC
>JBGSKP010000746.1:0-1727 GCA_041741175.1 Thiocapsa sp.
GCGGCGGCGGCGCAGCAGCCGAGGCCGCCGAGCCGCGCGGTGCCCTCAACTCCGGCACCAAAGCCATTTGGCGATTCGCAGGATCACATTTCCGTGGCGCTGAGGCGGGCGAAGAGCTTGCCGCCGGGACCGGCGAGGGACCGGCGGATTTTAGCCTCCACCTTGTCGATGCCGACGGCGTAGAAATTGTTGGATGGGGTGATGAGGATGTCCGGACCAGGTGCCGCGTTGGTCCAGCCAATCAGGTCGCTGCCATATTGCACATTGATGACGGTGTTGGGGTCTGCGGCGGCGGTGTCGCTGCGGCGGTAGTTGAAGATGAAAAATTCCGGATCGCTGGTGTTGTCCAAGGTGGGCACGAGGGCAATGGCGTTTGCCGTGGGATTGGCGGCTCCCAACACCCATGCCACTCCGTTTTTCACACCGTCGCCGTTGGAGTCGATGTCAGCGGCCAGGCCGCCCGACCAAGTGGCGTAGGGGTTGCCGCTTCCGGTGTGAACCAGCCAGAGTTGTTTTCCGTTGTCTTGCAACTGGAGTTGATAATTCGCGATTTCCGGAGCCAGTGTGAGCGATCCGCTGAAACCAAGCTCCGCGGTCATCAGGAGATAGTCCGAAGTGTTGTCCACCGTGCCGGTTATTTTCACGGTGCCGGTGGTCAGTGCGACCGCTTTCGTGGAGGTCGTCGGTGAGCCGAGCGTGAAGCCCAGGGATGCGTCGGCGGTCACGGTGACGGGCGAAGACTGGCTGCCGCCGACGAGGGCGAGCGTACCTTGATTGACGCTGGTCGCTCCGGTGTAGGTGTTGGCTCCTGCAAGGATCTGGGTGCCCTGTCCGGTCTTGGTGAGGGTGGTGTTGGCGGCGAAGTTGGCGATAACGCCGGTGTAGGTGCAGGACTTGCCAGTGCCTGGATTCAGCGTGAAGCCGGTGACGGCGCTCGATGCGAGGTTGGTTTCATTGTTGCCGCCGGAGTTGGTGAAGACCGACAGGAGGGCACGACTGCCCCTGAGGCCACCGAAGGTCGGGCTGGCGGTCGCTGTTTCGCCGGTGATCCTGCCGCCGTTGGTACCGGCGGCGAGCGCGATGTTTCCACCAGTGGCACCCACGTCGAGGGCGCTGTTCTGGAGGGCGAGGTTGTTGCCGACGGTGAGTTTCGCCCCGGTGCGGATGACGGTGTCGCCGCTGAAGGTATTGGCAGCGACAAGGTTCACGCGACTGCCGCCGACGATGAGGCCTTGGGTGCCGCCGAGGGCGTTCGTGATGCCGAGCAATCCATTGCTGGTCGGCGAACCCAGGCGGTAGTTGTCGCTGGCGGGGGTGAGAGTGCCGGTGTAAGTCGTCTTGGCACCGTTGCTGGCCCAGTTGCCTAGAAAGGCATTGGGCAGGTTGGCTCCGGTGCTGCTGCCGAAATTGAGGGCATTGCCGGTGTTCCCGGTCATCACGATGATTTCGTCGCTGGTTTCAACGATGCGGTTGAGCAAGGCGTTGCTCAAAGCGCCGAAGCGCAGGGTGGAGCCCGCGTTCACCGTGATGTTGCGTCCGGTGCCGCCGCCGATGTTGGCGGCGGGCAGTCCGCCGAAGTCGAGGAAACTGCCGCCGTTCACCGCGGTGGGGCCGGTGTAGGTGATGGTGTTGTTGTTGAGCTGGATCATTCCGCCACCGGCGAATGCCAGTCCCTGAGTGCCGGTGATCGGAGCGGTGATGATCATGCGGCGGGCCGCTGCGGCATC
>JBGSKP010000747.1:0-2588 GCA_041741175.1 Thiocapsa sp.
GGAAACAAAGTCAAAAATCTGGCAAATAATACTTGGATGACTTCGGTCTTTTACTATGACAATAAAAATAGACTGATTCAGGGGCAGTCCATTAATAGATTTGGAAGGATTAACCAAACCGACATTGTGATGAACTTTGCTGGCGAGGTTTTGGAAGAACGAACCATATATAGAAAACCTGGGCAAAAGGACGTTACGGTAAGCAATCATTATACTTATGATAACGCAGGAAGAAAAACAGGAGCGTATCAAAAAGTAAATGGGAAAGTAACGCCTATAGCACAGTATAAGCATGATGGAGTTGGGCGATTGATACAAAAAAACCTTATGAGAGTAGGGGTTGATAGTGTAACAGAAAATTCAGCACAACCGAATGGTGATATAGACATAGCGAATCATTATGTATTGCTACAGCCCGGCACCATATCCGCACAAAACGGCACTTATTTGGCTTATGTTAGCCCTTTGGAGTTACAGCAGATTGATTTTACTTATAATATCAGAGGACAACTAAGAGGAATAAATCTTGATAATTTTGGAAATATTAACTTAATAAATGGAGATGTTTTTGGTCTTAAGCTCGACTATTTCGAAACTTCCCAGACGTATAACGGAAAAATCAGTAAACAAACATGGGCATCCACAAGCACAGCTGGTAACCGCTCATTTTTATATGCTTATGACGGATATGACCGAATAAATGCTGCAACCTACACTGGCCAAGGGCTAGAAAATTACTCAATGCCAACGGTTACCTATGATGCCAACGGCAACATTGCTAGTCTTCAACGAAACGGATTAACGGCACAAAGCACTTGGGGACAAACGGATAATTTAAGCTATGAATACCTTAATACGACAGTAGGAAACAAATTAAATGGCATCAGAGATTTTGCTTCTTCGACCGTAGATTTCAAAGATAACGGCAACACTTCGGATTACGCTTATTATACTGATGGCTCATTAAAATCAGATGCAAATAAGGGAATTACGAACATCGTCTATAATTATCTTGGGTTGGAAGAGAGGATTGAGTTTGGATCAAGCCAAAGAATTGAAAATGTTTATGATGCTGAAGGGATTAAATTAAGTCAAAAGCTCATAAATAGTACAACTACTATAACCACCGATTACATAGGCGACCTCATTTATAAAAACGATACACTAGTCAGCATCTATCATGATGAAGGACGTACCACAGTAAGAAAAGATTCATTGATTACCAACTGGTCAGATACACTAGGGCATTCTTATTCCGATACCACACGGTTTTTAACCTTAGGCTACCAGTTTTTTATAACTGACCATCTCGGAAATACTAGAGCAATCATACAAAGAATTAGTGATTCCACGGCTTTGGTGCAAGAAACTCATTACGGAGCTTGGGGCGAAATATTGAAAGGAATTGGTAAATCTGGTGATTGGGACTTTCTGTACCAAGGAAAAGAATATGTTGATGCTTTTGGGTATAATAATTATGACTTTCATTCCAGAAGTTATGACCCATATTCAGGAAGGTTTAACCAAATAGATGGTGCTGACCAGTTTGCTAGTGGTTATACGGGAATGGGAAACAATCCAGTTTCTCAGATTGATCCCGATGGGCAGTTTGTCCCTTTAGTAATAGCAGGAGCTGCTGTATTAGGAGGAGCAAGTAACCTTTGGAGTAATTGGAGTAAGGTAAAAAACTGGAAACAAGGTTTAGCATATTTTGGCAGTGGAGCTATTGGAGGAGTGGTATCCTTAGTGGGTAGTCCAGTGGTCGGAGGTTCTACAACAGCACTTTTAAATGTAGGTATAGATGTAACTACAGGAAATTTACCTTCATTTAAGAATGGCTGGGACATGGCAAAATATGCGGGTGGACTTGCACTTGATGGCTTTGGAGTAGCAGGAGCTGGTTCTTTGGCAAAAACGGGAATACCTAAATTAGCTTCTTTCTTCTCTTCAAATGCCTCGGTTTCGATGGCAGGTGGGTCGGGAGCTACAATAGTCAATTATTTAGATGAGGGCTTCGAAGCTGTAGCCAATTATGAAGTAATAGTAAGGCCCGCAATAAAAGGATTTGGACAAAATACGCTGGCACAAAGCATTAAACAAGGGTTGAACCTAAATTCCAATGTTTCAAAAGGAAATTTTGGAATCTATGAAATATTTAAAGATGGTCAACTTTATAAGTATGGAAAGGCAGATTTAGGACGAATAACACAATCTTCAGAACTACCAACAAGACTTCACCAACAATTAAGATTATTAGGAAAAGAATTTCCAAACAGTAAAATTACAGGTCAAGTTATAGATGACCTTGGCTCAATTACTACTAAAGGTGCCAAAGGTGTAGAAAATGCGTATTTGAATTTTTTTTATAAAACAAATGGATATGTTCCAAAGGGAAACATTAAAAGCTTTTTACCAAGATAAAATTATGTCAGTAATATCAACTATTCAATTGGGTTTAACTCCTGGCTTTTATGACAAGTATTACGATACTCTATATGAACCAATGAAGAACATTTTTACCCGTTACAATTATTTATGGCAAAATGAAGCTAATAAATTAAAAGACTATAAACTAACATTTTACATTG
>JBGSKP010000748.1:0-1873 GCA_041741175.1 Thiocapsa sp.
ATCAATTCATCCGGATTCTGAGAAATATACAATACGTTGGTCGGTGGTTTTGCGACGGAAGACCCCGGTTGATCGCCAGTGGCGAAGTTGGTGGCGTCGGGCAGGGTGATCCACCGCCGGTGGCCGACGAGGCTATTCCAAGTGGAAATGGTGGAACCATTGGAGATTTCCTCCACCATGTATTCGGTCACGGCTCCGGGACCGTAGAGGCCAAAGGCGAGATTGCCGTTCGCGTTGGCATTCCATGTGGTGGCGGACCACCCGATCAGCGACTTTGCGGGATCGTGGGTGATTGCGGGATCGCGCCCGGTACCCGGATCATAGTTGCGAATCAACATCAGGGCGGCGTCCTGGGCGGCGTCCGCCTTCAGCGTGCCGGCGGAAGGTTTGTACGGATCCGTGCCGCCGATGAAAACGCCGGCATTGGTATTGACCCGCACATTTGGAGGAACCCCGCACATGGCCCGGAAGTAGTTGATGCGCCGCTCGACATCGTCGAGGAATTCATTGGAAGTGCTGCCGTTCCTGCCTGTGTAGTTGCCGTCCCAGTCCACCCGGTCCTGGTAGCCCTCGGAAGCCAGGTAAACAGCGTGCCAGAAGGAAACGACGTCATTGCGGTCAAAGTTGTCCACCGTGAACCCCGTGGTGAGCATCCGGTTCGGCGCGGATGGATAAATACCGGGTTGCCAGGCTGCGGCGGTGCAGGACAAGATCGCCAGAATTCCGGCGATCTTCGTTGAAAAAGATGGAGCGTGGAGTTGCAAAACTTCGGAAGTGTAAATAATCCGGAAATATAATCAATACCCATGATCGCGTAGGAGGCTTTCGACCAACTCGGCGAGTCCTATCTTCCCGAAGTCTGGAGAAAACCCGAGCGCTTCACCCACTACCGCCACTGGGCGGAAACCGGCGAGTGGTGAGCCCGGAAGCGAGAGGAATATTCGATCGCGCTCGACACCTCCCCCGCCCATGCTGGGGGCGATGAATCAAACCACGTCGGAAAAATATGATCCCCGCCCATGGTTTGCGCTGCTGGTGGGAGCGTATGTGGTCTGCGGGCTGACGTTTCTCGGATTCGGCCGCTCGCCCTGGCAGGTGGCTTTGACGGTGGGCACTTCGGTGGTCGCCGACTTTTTCGCGAATTGGTATTTCCGCAAGCGCACCGGGTTTCCATGGAGTGGCTTGATCACCGGCTGCGGCTTGAGCCTGCTGCTGGATTGCGGGTCGAATCCGTGGCTGCCGGTCCTGCCGCCCTTGCTGGCGATCGGATCGAAGCATCTCTTTACGGTAAATGGCCGGCATGTGTACAATCCCGCCTTGTTCGGTTTGATCGCCAGCATGGTGCTCGGCGGCGGATTGATTTCTCCGGCTCCGGCCTATCAGTGGAGCGGCACCTGGGCGGTCGCACTGTTTCTTGTCGGGCTGGCGCTGGTGTTTTTCATCCCGAAAATCGGCCGCAGCTGGCTCGTCGGATCCTTCCTGTTTTTCTATGTGATCCAGACTGCGCTGCGTGCCTGGATAATGCGTCATCATGTGCCGCCGGAAGCGATCTGGCTGGGAACCCTGAGCGCTCCGGCATTCTTCCTCTTCACATTCTACATGCTGACGGATCCGGCGACCTCGCCGCCGAAACGAGGCGCGCAGATCGGCATCGCGGCCGCCATCACCGTGATCGATCTCGGCTTCCACTTCCGCCAGAGTTATTACACCTTGTTTTATGCGGCCTTCACCGTGCAGACCGCGCGCTTCATCTGGAGCTGGCTTCAGGATCGCAGTTTCCTCGATTGGAAAAATGTCGGGATACGCGGTGCGCTCGCGGCATTTCTGTTAGCAGTCGCGTTTCTGCTCGACCGGACGCCACGCGGCTTGACAG
>JBGSKP010000749.1:0-1635 GCA_041741175.1 Thiocapsa sp.
TCATCGCTTGGTCGGCTTGCTGAAACCAGTTGCTTGCTCTCATGACGGGTCGCTACTGTTGATCAAAATCGGTCGTTCTTCGGAATTATCGTAAAGTTTCCACCCATCGACAAGGGGTTTGTACAGCGAGTGGAAATTGGCAATTCCCGCATGGAAGCGACGCCGGATCACGGGTTCTGGGATATTGTGCCCACCTTGCGCTACGCGGGCAACCACCCGATTTACGGCCAGATCTTCGGTTGGCAGTTGGAGAAAGAACAAGGTCACCTAAAATCCGGCCTGCTTCCACTGCGGGATCATCCGAGCATAGGTGCGCCCGCTGAGTGTGGTTTCGATGGCGAAACTTTCGCCACGCTTCACACATTCCGCGATCATCTCCAGCATCAGCCTGGCAGCGCGAACCGCCGCATCTTCCGGGCGAAAGGGAGAGAGTCCTTGCGCGATCAAATTCGCGTTGATGAACGTGAGGCAACTTGCCTCCTGTGGTAGGAACTCCCTGGCAAACGTCGTCTTGCCCGCGCCGTTCGGCCCGGCGATGATAATGATGGTTGGATCGGAGTTCATGAGTCCGGCGTTGATTCAATCATGTACCTTTTTCGCGCTCGGTCTGGGAAGTGGCGCGGTAGGCGGCGAGGATCTTCTGGATGGGCGGGAGTGAAATGGCCGGGGATGAACTCCGGCATGAATTGCGGACAGGCTAACGGGCAAAATACCGGGGCGGCGAGGGGAATTTTCGGCGCTGGCGACGGAGCCTCGCAGCTTGACACTTGGTCCTGCCGTGCTGCCAAATCTCGGTTTGCGGCATGTCGTTTTAGCTTACAAAGGAAAATGACAAAAGTGCTACCAGCCAAGTTTACCACTGATTGCGCTGATTTTAACTGATTTCACTGAAAGAATTTGCGGCAATTAAGCTCACCTTCCGGGTGGCCCGGTTTTCCTTTCCAATCTCCTGAAAATCAGTTCAATCAGTGAAATCAGTGAAATCAGTGGTTACCATCTTCCATGATCCTAGATTCCGAAATCGAAGGCACGAAAGGCACCAAAGATCACGGCGCCTTCCAAACCGATGAGCTCCGCAAGAGCCAAGCATGGGAAAACCGGCCGCGCCGTGATTTTCTCACGCCACGGCGCAGGCGCTGAGGCGTTCGTGATCCTTGAGGTAACAACCGGGATCGGAGCCCCAGAGGTCGCCGTTGTTGCAGAAGGCCGCACGGGTGCGGAAACCGCCGCCGCAGATCGGGAACCATTTGCAGTCCGCGCAGGGACCGGTCATGCGGGCCTGGCGCTCCTCCTGGGTGAGCAGGCCGATCGAACGGATCGAGGCGAGTATTTCGGCGGACGCCGGGTTACGGCCCTCCCAGATTTCCGAAAACGGCATTTGTTTGACGTTGCCGAGGATCACGTCCTGCCAGAACTGGTCGGGATGCACGGTGCCCTGGGTGTCGATGTTGGCGATGCCGCGGCCCGAGCTGTTGGCTCCGCCGCCATTCCATGAGAGCAACCGCCGCGCCTCCTCGAGGTTCGGATGGTTCTCGTTCTCCATCCGCACTAACAGATAGGCGCCGTCGGCCGGCTGGGTGACGGTCAGCACCTCGCGGTCGATTCCTTTCGAATGCCAGTCCTCGACCCGCGCGA
>JBGSKP010000750.1:0-1665 GCA_041741175.1 Thiocapsa sp.
CGGGTTTCCATAATGGCTCCGAATCCACTCGGCGGAAGGGTTTCCTATTATGGTCCGTTCGGTGAGGACGATTGGAAGATGATCCATCCGGCCCATCCGGACGGACTGCCACCCGCCGTTCCGGATGCCGAAGTCAAACCCGGGGAGGAAAGCAATCAACCGGGCCGCTGGCTGTTTTCGAGCTCCGCATGGTATTGGCAGAACAAGAGTGCGGGCACCGCCTTGATCCGCGAGAACGGGATGTCGGATCGGGCCATTCTCCGCTTTGACATCGCCTGGAAAAACCGGCTCAGCGTTTCCATTGGATTCCATGCGGACTTCCTGCATCCCAAGCCTGCGGACGATGAGGAGAAACAAGGCAAGGTGCGCGCCTTCGTTCCAGGTGATACTTCCGATCTGCCCCGGATCTTTGGAAACAGTTATGTGCTTCAGATGTATTCGAGTTATCTCATGTTGTACCGCACCTCGGTCGATGCGGATGGGAAACGATCCCTGGAGCGGGTCCAGTTGAACAACAACAATCTGCGTCTCGGCGAAAGCGGCAAGGCCAGGGTGGAGATCCGCAGCAACCGCAGAACGGGCGGCATCTCGCTTTTCATCAATGACGAATTCGTCGCCCAGTGGAGCGAGCGCGAATTGGCCGGCCGCGAGGCGGGTGAATTCGCCGGCAAGGGATCGGGCTTCGGTTTTGTGGTCCAAGGGGATGAAACGCCTGTTAGAATATCGGATATCGTGGTCTCGGAATGGAACGGTATGCCGGACTCCGCGCGCAGCCTCCAGGTGGACGATCAGGATGTCGTGCTCATGGCCAACGGCACCGACCGCTATGCCGGCCGCGTGGGACTTCTCGACGAACAGGGGAAAATCCGCTTTGAGGGGAAACACGGGCAATTCCAGTTTCCTCTCAACGACGTCGCCGAAATCCGCTTCGCACGCGATCGCCTGGCCACGCCGCAGGACCCACCGGCGGACAATTTTGTGGTGCGTCTCGATCCGATCGGCTCGATCTCGGGACGTCCGGTTTCCGGTGACGGCTCCATGCTGCGGATACTAAGCCCGATCGTCGGCGACTTGAATCTGTCCATGGATTCCGCCGTGATGCTCGATTTCAATGCTTCCAACCAAACCATCGATGACTGGGATGCGGATTTCTAATTCAATCTTCCGGCTTGGACTCGTCTGCGGTCTTGCCGGTTCACTGGCCGCGGACGATATCACGCTCAACGGCGGCTCCGCCCGCTTGACCGGGACCGTGCGCGCAATCAACGGTGACGGTGTCGTGGAACTCGCCAGTCCGCTCTCGCCAGAGCCGGTGCTGTTGAAGAGCAGTTCGGTCCGCAAGGTGGAATTCAGTGCGGACAGAAATCCTCCGGAGCAATCATCCGCGTTGGTGGAACTCGCGAATGGCGATCTCCTGCCGGTGACCGTTGAAAGCTTCGACGACAGAAAACTCATCGTCGATTCGCCGGAAGCGGGTCGCCTGGAGATTCCGCGCGAGGCATTGCTTTCACTGCAACTTGGAATCCAGCAGCGCAAGTTGATCTATTCCGGACCCAAAAGCCTCGAGGAATGGTCGGGCTTTGGAGATGTCAAAAACTGGACCTTCGATCATGATAGCCTGATTGCGGATGGCCAAGCCACGGTGACCAAAAAAATCGATCTGCC
>JBGSKP010000751.1:0-1530 GCA_041741175.1 Thiocapsa sp.
AAGCCGATCCCGGAAAACTTCCAAGCCGCCTTCCTCAATTTCCGGGAATCGCTTTCGCGCGTCATCCATGCCGAAATCACCGCTGAAACCAGCCCGGAAATTTCCGATTCCGGGACTCTCCGCATCGGCTTGCTCGACTACAAAAACCCGGATTTTTTCAAGATCTCCCGCAACGTCGGCGACTACATCCAGACGCTCGCGTTTCTTGGCAATGTGATCGAAGCAGGAACCCGCAACCAATGCCGCTGGGGAGCCGCAGCCACGAAAATCATCGGCATCGCGGCACCGGAAGCGCTCCCAGCCGCAACCACCGGCCCGGTGGTGGAGTTCGAACGATTGGACCGCGATTTCATGAGTGCCAGCCGCAACGCGCCCAAGACCTGGGTGATCGTTTATGGCTGGTACATGCATCCGCAGTTCGAGCATGCCTTTGATTTTCCATTCCCGCCGAACCTGCGGCCGGTTTTCCTGTCGTTCCATATCAACCGGCCGGAGATTCTAACAGCGGAGGCCATCGATTATCTCAAGGCACACGGACCGATCGGCTGCCGTGATTGGTCAACCGTCTATCTCTTGCGCGATCACCAGGTGGAGGCGTTCTTCTCGGGCTGCATGACCATGACGCTCAATAAGATCTATCAGGATCGTCCCCGCGGCACGGTGGCTGGCAACTCGCTTGCCTTCGTCGATGTTCCACCCGAACAGGCGGCACGGATCGCCGTGAAAGGGCAGGTCGTGGAGACCATCACCCAGGAACTGGACGGGGTCCGGCTTGCGGATTTCGCGAAAAATCTCGATCAGGCGAAGAAGCTGCTCAACCGCTACCGCAACGAATTTTCCGCCGTCCACACCAGCCGCCTGCACTGTTATCTGCCTTGCCGGGCGATCGGCGTGCCGGTGGATTTCGTGACCAAACCCGGCAAGGAAAACGACATCCGCTTCGAGGGCTTGATCGGAATCGATCAAAGCACCTTCGAGGCCACCCGCGACGCCTTGCAAACCAAACTGGCGGGCTTGTTGGACGCCTTGATCGCAGGCGGAACCGATGAGGAGATCTACCAAACCTGGAGTGCATTGTGCCGCGAGGATCTTGCGAAAGCGGAACGTTATTGTTCGTCCGGCGGAGACGATTCCCTGCGCTTCGAGGGCATCCCGGAAATGGTCGTTGCCATCCTTGCGGGCAAGCAGGTGATCACGACTGCAGGCGAAATCCCGGCGGAGTGGGTCGAGGTGAGCCTGGCTCTCGACCGCAACCAGTTGGCGGTGCTTCCCAACGTGCTGCGATCCATCACGGCGCATGCCCGCTCCACCATCCGTTTCCATCTGCTGACGCGGGAACTTGCGGCGGACGATCTAACGACTGCCGGAACCTGTGTCGCGGGCCATGAAATGATCATGTATCCGATGGACGGGGTGTTCTACGGTGAAAACCTGACAACGCTGCCCCACATCACGGTTTCCACGATGGACCGGCTGCTGCTGCCCCATATCCTGGAGAACGTGGACAAAGTGCTTTATTTGGACACGGAC
>JBGSKP010000752.1:0-1668 GCA_041741175.1 Thiocapsa sp.
GTAAAGATTTGATTTGAAAACTTCAGAATTATGAAAACCCAAAACAAGATAATATTTTTACTATCAAGTATATTACTGAGTTTTATTTTGGTATTTGGGGGTTTTATATACTACACTTTTACGCAATATTCTTACCAGGATTTTCACGAAAGACTACATATACGAGCCATTACCACAGCCAAAATTCAGCTTGAATATCACCGAGAAGGCAGTTATTTGAAGTCTTTTAAAGCAGAGTATCTCGAAAAACTGGCCAACTATCAAGACTATATATTTGCCTTGGACACGTTGAAGGATTTTTCGGCTTTATCTAAAAAACTAGACGTAAGCAGTACTTTTTTGAATGACGCCGTTCGTCTTAAGGAATCCTATTTCAACAAAAACGGCATTTTTTTTACTGGAATAAGTTACCCAGTTGAAGGCAAAAACTATTTGGTGATTGTATCTGCCGAAAACTATTACAACACGCACCATGTGGTTTTTTTAAGACAACTTCTTTTTGGTGCTTTTATAATTTCGCTGCTCTTAATATTTTTTGTGTCCTATTGGTTTTCGCTCAAAATCACCAAGCCGCTCAAGGAAATCATGGGCGATATAAATAAAATCGGAACGGATAATTTGTATTTGAGATTGGAAGGCAATAACCAAAACCATGAGTTGGATAGTCTAATTGTTACCTTCAACCAAATGTTAGATAGACTAGAAACCTCTTTTGAAGCCCAGAACAATTTTGTGTCAAACGCTTCGCATGAGTTGCGTACACCGCTGACCACTATTATAGCCGAGGCGGACTTGTCGCTAAGCCGAAAAAGAGAAAGCAGCCGCTATGAGGAATCACTCAAAGTCATTCTTGGAGAAGCCGAAAAACTCAATACCAAAACACAGGCATTGCTTTTTCTTGCCCAAACTGGCTTTAAAGGCAAAGAGCTGCATTTTGAAACCGTCAGAATTGACGAGCTTTTGATAGACTGCAAGCAGACCATCGATAAGATTCACCCCAATAATCATTTGGCTCTTAACTTTTCTTCTTTGCCCGAAAACCCAGAGAATCTTCTAATAAAAGCCAACCAGCAGCTCCTGCTTTTGGCTATTTCTAATATCCTCAGCAATGGCATAAAATACTCCAATAACCAACCAGTGATAGTAAAGGTAGAGTCACTTCCTGACGCTATCAAGCTTACTGTCAGCGATATGGGTATCGGTATTCCAAACAAAGAATTACCTTATATTTATGATCCATTTTTTAGAGCATCCAACACTTCCAATTTCGAGGGCTACGGCATCGGTCTTCCTTTGGCTCGAAATATCATCCGAATTCACAAGGGTGAACTACATGTTTTTTCCAATATTCCAGCGGGTGTTATTGTGGAAATTAGAATTCCGTTAAAACAAGATTAGAATACGATTAAAATCCTTTTTGCTGGGCTTTGTCTACAACCTTTCTATCATTAAAGGCGTTAATTTTATGCAGTTGGACATCGGATAGGGTTCAATTCAACCGTATATTTAAAATTTTTTCCTCTAAAAAAAGTACTTCAAAATGTCTAAAATTTTTCAAAACTTAAAATATGATTTGCCCTCTGGCTTAGTTGTGTTTTTGGTTGCACTTCCACTTTGCCTTGGCATTTCTTTGGCCTCTGGAGCTCCATTTTTTAGTGGTATCATTGC
>JBGSKP010000753.1:0-1917 GCA_041741175.1 Thiocapsa sp.
TTGTGGATTACCTGATCGCGGATGGGGTCACCTTCATGACCCCCTCCGCTTATCGCGCCCGCATGGACACGGACATCGACGGCGTGGCCGATGTCATCGAGCGCGTTCTCGGCCGCAATTCGGCGCTTGCCGAGTTTACCCCGCCGGTCAGTCTTGATTTGTCGGAATCGCGCGTCGTCTTTGAAGTGGCTGCCGGCCAACCGGCGAGACCCCGCCTGGCGCTGGAATCTTCCAATCAACTGGGCACCTGGGCGAAAACGCAGATTTCCGCGGGTTTCATCACCACCCTTCCTGATGGACGCCGCCGGGTCGAGGTTCCGGTTTCACCGGGCGCGGAGCGGACGTTTTGGCGTCTCTCCGAGAGTTCCGACGGGGTTTCCACTTGGCCATGAGTTCCTTGCCGCGATCGCGCAGCCGGATTGTCAGCGCTTCTCATCCGACTACCCTGCCGGGATTTCTCAGGAAGAGCGAGCCAAGGATACGCTGGAGGTCCTCGGGCCGATCTCCTATCCGGGTGAGCTTGATTCTGCACACGGTAGGAGTTGGGTTGTGTTGCTGGAAATCGCTCCGTTGCGTAATGCGATTGCTGGAGCATATTGGCGCGGGGACTGGCGACAGGATCAGCGTGTCCCTCTGATTCCCCTGCCGCATCACCCGATCGGGGGGGGATTTTCACCCGATCATGGGATGGACGGAAGGTCCACGGATTCCTTAGCATGTAACGGATTGGATCAAGCCAACCATGAGCAGCTTTCCCCGTGACGGAGCCATCCGCTCCCGCTCCAGGCGAGATTCAAATCCTTTAAAGCTCAATCTCCCCACCAACGCCAAACCCGTGAAATCCCGCAAATCCAGTCTTATCACCGCTATCGCCCTCGGCGGCTTCGCTGCGCTTTTACCGGCCACACTCTCCGCCGCAACCGTATTATTCTCCGACGACTTCAGCGGCGGCACGGGCAATCTCAATGGAACCGCGCCAGACACCCGTCCGGGAACGGAGTCATGGATATCGGCGAGCCAGGGATCCACTCCGCTTTTCCTCGCCAACGGAGCGTTCACTGGAGGAAGCACCTCGACAACCGGCGGCACGGCCACATTGGCATTCACGCCGGAACAGGGAAAGGTCTATACCCTCGACGCGACGCTCTCCTTCACGGTCGGATCATCGGGATCCTGGCTCGGCTTGGGCTTCGCCAAAGGCCAGAATGTGACGGCCTCTGCCAGCAATAGGTTTTCGTCCCCAACCGGAGACGTGATCGGCAGAGCCTGGAGCTTCTTCCGCAACAACACAAACAATCCCAACGCGGCAATGGACGGAACAAACTCCACCGCCGTCTGGACCACTTTGTTTCCCGAGACCAGCGGCAACACCCAGACCATCGACCTCCGTGTGGTGCTGGACACCTCCGCAGGCGCGGGCAACTGGACCGCCACATGGTATGCGAGGCAAACTGGTGATCCCTCCTACATCGCCGTGCGTGCCACCGCCGATCTGGTCACCGAGGATATCGATTCTGTCGGCTTCGCGATGTCGGGCAGCGGCATGAGTGGAACGGTGGATAATTTCTCGCTGACTGTCGTTCCCGAACCCTCGGCGATGCTGCTAGGCGCGCTCGGCCTGCTGGGCCTGCTGCGCCGCCGTCGCTGAGAAAACCAAGTTCGATCTAACATCCATCGCGCCCCGGAATCCCAACCCGCAGCCAAGCATGGCCGCATAACTCGACGACAAGACCCATGAAAAACACCAAACGCCTACTCTTCGCATTCGCAGGCCTGGCCCTGCAGCTTGTCCCCTCCCATGGGGGAATCATCTTCTCGGATAATTTCGACGGAGACACCACCAACCTCAACGGCGCCACAACCGACGTGGGGGCGGCCACCTGGGTGGCCGCAACATGCTTTGACCGGAATGGCGAT
>JBGSKP010000754.1:0-2732 GCA_041741175.1 Thiocapsa sp.
GACAACGCGCCCGCTTGGGCCAGCGCCATCGCCTCGGCGTGCGGACGACCCGACGCCTGCGTCCAACCGCGCCCGACGACGCGGCTGTCTTTCACCAAAACGCACCCGACATTAGGGTTCGGGCCGCTGTTCCCGCGCGCGCGCTCCGCCAGAGCAAAGGCAGCGGCGAGCCAACGCCTGTCCAATGCGCTTAGCGCGATTGATTCTGCCCCCCCGGTCAAGACAGCGCCTAGGGTTTAGCTGATGGGCTAGCGGCGGATTTGCCGGTCTCTGCCTCAGCTTCGGCCGCATTGCGTACGGCTTCATCCGCTTTTGCCTCGCGTTCTATCGCGTCCACATCCATCCCCGATGCACGGCCAATCGCTTTATAGCGTTCGCGCACCTCGGCTTGGCGAATAGCGCGCAGCCGCTGGCGCTCCTTTTGCTCGGCAAGGATTTGCTCCATCGGCCGGTCCAGCCGCCAGCTTTCGACGTAGATAATCTCCGGCGGTGGCGGCACGCTTTTGCGCGCCACGTCCTGTATAATCCCGCCGATGATCAGTGCGGCAGGCATACAGGCGGCGGTCAGCAGCCAGAACCGCTGCGTCACCGTCTGCCCGCGCCACACATCAATCAAATCACCAATCGCGCTTTTAGGGTTCACCGCGCCTTGGCGTAAAGAGAATTGCTTTCCAAACATGGGCGATAAGATAGGGACTTTTGCTTGCGTTTGCTACTGGCAACTTGGAATTGGCGGCGCGGCGCGGTATGGCGGGGCCTTAACGCATTTGGCAAAGGGCTAACCCACGCATGTTCACCGGCATTATCAGCGACATTGGCACGATCACAACCGTGGAGCAGCGCGGCGATTTGCGGCTGGTCATTGCGTGTGGATATGACGTGGCGGGCATTGATTTGGGCGCGTCGATTGCCTGTTCCGGCGCGTGTATGACGGTGGTGGATAAGGGCGTCGGCGATAATGGAAAGGGCTGTTTCGCCATTGATATGTCGGCGGAAAGCGTCGCCCGCACCGCGCCGGGCCTATGGGTGGAGGGCGGACGGTTGAACCTCGAACGCGCCGCGAAATTGGGCGATGAGCTGGGCGGGCATATCGTCACTGGTCATGTCGATGGCGTTGGCGAAATTGTGGGCGTGTGCAGCGAGGGCGATTCGATGCGACTGACCGTGGCAGTGCCCGCTAACATCGCGCCCTATATCGCGCCAAAGGGGTCGATCACGCTGGACGGCATATCGCTGACCGTAAACGAAGTGGACGATGGCGCGGAAGGGACCACATTCGGCCTCAATATCATCCCGCACACGGCGGAGTGGACCACGTTAGGCGAGGCTACGGCGGGGCGTAAAGTGAACCTCGAAATCGACATATTGGCGCGCTATCTGAAACGCATGCGCGATTACGCCGGAGCATAACGCGCCCGATGTGCAACCTCTACCGCCTTGACGCCCCCGCCAACCAGATCGCGGCGGCTTTGGGCGCTGAGGCAGGCAAAGACGCATGGCAGGGGGGCTATGTCGCGCCCGCTCGTTTTGGCCCCGTGGTCACGCGCGCAGCCGATGGCGTCACCCGCATCCTGCGTCCGATGCATTGGGGCTATCCACCACCCGGCTGGCATGAGGGCGACCCCGCGCCGCGCTTCGTCACCAATGTGCGCAATTTGGAAAGCCCGTTCTGGATCGGCAATCTGCGCCACAGCACGCTCCGCTGCCTCGTCCCCGTCACCTCGTTTCAGGAATGGGGGGCAAAGCCCAACCCGCGCACGGGGCGCAAGGATCAGCATTGGTTCCACCTGCCATCCGCGCCAGTGTTCGCTTTCGCCGGGATTTGGCGCGATTTGACCGATATGCCGGTGTTCGCGTTCCTGACGACCGAGCCGAACAAATTGGTGGCCTCTGTGCATCCCAAGGCGATGCCGGTCATCCTGCACCCCGAAGATTACCACACATGGCTAACCGCCGATTGGAAGGAGGCGCAAAAACTGGTCGCGCCGTTCCCGACGCAATTGATGCACATCGAATCGCCCGACGCAGCGCAGCCGGACCTGTTATAAAAAAGGGGGCTGCAAAAAGGGGGGCCGTGAAGCCCCCTCTTGTGTGTTTAGAACAACGCGGGCAGCAACCGGTACCGCACTTTGCTCTTATATTCGACATATTCGGGGTTCTGCGACAACACGCGCTCTTCGGCAAAAATCCGTGCGGTGAGGCAAACCCAACTGAAGGCATAGACCGCCACGTTCCACAAACTCGGCGCGGCTAGGACAAAGCCGATGTGCACAATTAAATATCCAAAATACATCGGATGGCGCACAAAACGGTACATGCCGGTGGACTTAATCCCGCGATCGGCGGCAACAATGCCGAAGCTGCGGCGCAGGCTCAGCTTTGCGCCGATGTGCAGGAAAATACCAAACACCATCAACGCCGCGCCCAATTCGGGCATAAAGGTGACATCCGACGGTCGCACCATCATCACGCCATAGGTCCCGCCCAATGCGACCAGCCAATCCATCGGCTGTATCGAAATATCCGAAGTCTGCCGCCGCATCAGCACGAACAGCACCACCGCGCCCTCCGAAATCAGCAACAATTGCGTAATCAGGCTTTTGGGCGGAAACCCGTCGGCCAAGAAATTGCTGCACAACCACACAAAGGTGACGACCAGCAACACTTGCTCAATCCGGTCGGCAATAAACCGCCCCTTTTGCGTTTCCAGAAATGACAACATCGGGTCCCCC
>JBGSKP010000755.1:0-1703 GCA_041741175.1 Thiocapsa sp.
AGAATCTGACGACGCGTGAGGTCAGCGGTCTCGTTGGCGAAATCGGTATCACGAATCACCGACTCAGCAGCCGTGGTGTTCTCGAGCGAGACGCCGAGGCTGTTGATGGTCGAAGCGACGACGTTCTTCTGGAACGCGCCGAGACGGCCACGAAGCGACGAGACCTGTTTGATGGCTGCATCCACGACGGTCTGGGCGCCGTTGAGGTCGCCGTTGATGACGTTGGACGTGCCGCCTGACTTCAGGCTGGAGAGGTAACCTGAGATCGAGTTGCCGAGGTTGCCTGTGGTGACTGTCTCGATGCCGAGGGAGACCTTGCCTGCGAGGTTGACCTTGGGCGAAAGGTTGAAGTTCGCGCCGCCACCGGTGATCTGGAACGAGGTGGACTGTCCAGCGTCATTGAGCGTGGAAGCGCCGTCGAGCGACACAGCCACGTCGAAGCCGTTGATGGACACGCGCGCCTTCAGACCGTCCGTAGTGGCCTGGGTGCCGTTGATGAGGACGGTTGCATCGCGACCGTAATCCTTGAGATCGTTGGTCGAGGTGGCGCCGCCTTCGGTGGCCGCCAGCAGGTTGCTGCTGGTGCCTTCGAGCACCTTCACGCGGACGAAGTCGGCTGAGCCGAAGTCGGTGGCGTTGATCTGCACGCGGGCGGTGTCGGTGGCGTTCTGAATCGCCGAGACGCCGAGTGAGTCCTTGAAGGTGTTGATGGCTGAGAGGATGTTCGCCTGCGTGGTGCCCGAGGCGAAGGTGAACTGCTGCACGCCCTTGCTGCCGGTCACTTCGAAGGTGATGGAACCGCCGCCGCCGTTGACAAGCGTGCCAGCGGTGGACAGGAACACTGCACCGGTCTGAGCCGAGGCCAGAACGTCAACGGTGACGGAAACGAACGCGCCGGCGGTATCAGCCAGACGAGCCGAGTTCACGGTCACATCGGTGATGCTGGCAGCGACGCTCGACGTGGTGTAGTCGAAGTTGCCGTTGAGCAGTTTGGTGCCCTGGAACGATGTGGAGTCAGCGAGACGATCGATGGTCTGCAGAATCGAGTCGATCTGCAACTGGTTCGCTTCCTTCTCCTCAGCGCTCACGCCGGCTTCGTTGGCGGTTGAGCCGACGAGCGACTGGAGTTCGAGCAGCAGGTTGTTGATTTCCTGCAGACCGCCTTCGGCGACGTTGACGACCTGCTCAGCGCGCTGGGCGTTCTTGATGGCTGAAGTGAGCGACGCCTTTTCGCTGCGCAGGTTCTCGCTGGCGATCAGGCCGGCGGGGTCATCACCACCGCGGTTGATACGCAGACCGGTGCTCAGGCGCTCGAGGCTGCCGTTGAGACCCTTGTTCTGCATTCCCAGCACGCGCTGGGCGAGCATTGACGGAACGTTTGTATTGATACGACTCATGCGTGATCCTCCGTGAACACTTGTGCCGCTGTTGCGGCGACGAAATCCCTGGTCCGGAGCGCCCGGACGTGCGACCCCCCTGGATGCACTGCTGCACGCACAAGCGAGACAGCGTCCCTGGCGAGCGTGGGGTAGAAGCTCACCAGATTGCCGGACTATCGACGCCGCACTGGGTCGACTTCACTTGCCTTGATCATCCGCGTGAAGTTTTCCGCATATGTCGCGCAGGACATCGAGATAACTTCGGACGTTGTGCGCATGCAAAAACCCCGCAGCACTTGGCTGCGGGGTTATCTGGACTGCTTA
>JBGSKP010000756.1:0-2105 GCA_041741175.1 Thiocapsa sp.
CGCAACGGCCGGCTTCGCGTTTACCTGCAAGACGAGATTTTGCACCTGCGCTACCGGCTCGCCCGCGACGGCGTGATGGGGCTTTCGCCTATCCAGCTCGCACGCGAGACGTTCAACCTGGCGCTCACGCAACAGGACACGGCGGCGGGCCTGGCGGCGAAGGGCAACCGGCCGTCCGGCGCGCTTGTCTTCCCGAACATGCTCGGGCAGACCGGGAAGGAGGGTGCGCTTGCGGCGCTCGCAGCCAAGATCAATTCGAATTCCGTCACGTCGAACGTGATGGTGCTCGACGGCGGCGCTGAGTGGAAATCCTTTTCGATGACGGCGAAGGATGCCGAGTTCCTCGAAAGCCGCAAGCTCACCAATCTCGACATTTGCCGGATCTGGAGCGTTCCGCCGACTGTCGCCGGGATCCTCGATCACGGCACCTATTCCAACGTCGAAGCGGAAAGCCGCGCCCTTGTCGTGCGCTGCCTGGCACCGATGGCGCGCCGCGTCGAGCAAGCGATGAACGTCGCGCTGTTGCCTGTCGAGAGCCGGCGCACGCTGTTTGTCGAGCACGATCTTGCCGGCCTGCTGCGCGGCGACATGAAGGCTCGATACGAGAGCTACCGCATCGGCCGTGAATGGGGCTGGCTCAGCCCGAATGAAATCCGCGGCTGGGAGAACATGCCGGAAATCGAGGGCGGCGACGAATTCCTTACGCCGCTCAACATGACGCCGATCGACGCGCGCGACCCCGGCCCGGGCACGGGGGACGCCGAATGACGACAACGGGCGACCTTGACCGGCGGATCACGATCGAGCGTTCCGAGATCGTGGGCGATGACGGCTTCGGCAACCCGATTTACGAATGGGGGGCGCTGGCGACCGTCGCGGCCTCGCGCGCCGACGTGTCCGACACTGAGCGTGTTGCCTATGGCACGATCGTTTCCGAGCTGGTGAGCCGCTTCGTCATCCGCGCCGGCGGGCCGGCCGCTTCCGTCGATCCGGTCGACCGCCTCGCCTACGAAGGCAACACCTGGGAAATCCTTGGCGTGAAGGAGACGAAGCAGGGCCGCAACCGCTTCCTCGAAATTACGGCCGTGAAAGGTTGGTGACGCGATGGCCCTTCGCACCATTCAGCAATTCCAGAAGTCCGAAGGCTTGTCGCGCTACCAGGTCGACGCGCTCATCCGTTCCGGCCTCGAATACATCATGGTCGGCTCGCGGAAGATGATCCCAGAAGGCGCATGGGAACGGTTCCTCGCGGAGAAAACGGTGAAGTCATGCCAAGAAGAAACAACGGCCCTCGCCTTCGCTGGCTCGACAAGCGAGGCTCTTTCTACATCGTCTGGACTGAGGACGGTCGCAGCCGGGAGCGCAGCACGGGCACGGCAGATCGGCAACAAGCTGAAATCGCGCTCGCGGAGTTCCTCCACGGACGGCAACGACGAGCTGGGCCGCGTGATCCCCATGAGGTGCTCCTGACCGACGCCTTGGCAGACTATGCCGAGGAAAAGGGCGCGAAGGCTATGGCGAGCGAGCGCATCGCCTATGCTATCGTGCCGCTTGCCGATTTCTGGGAAGGTCGCACGGTCGCGAACGTCACGCGGCAGACGTGCGAGGCTTACCTGAAATGGCGTGCGCGATCGAACGGGACCGTGCGCCGCGAGCTTGGCGTGCTCAGAGCTGCGATAAATCACGCGCATGCCGAGGGGCGCTTGACGCGCACCGTCGTGGTGCATCTGCCAGAGCGTCCGGACAGCAAGCAACGTTGGCTGACGAAGAACGAAGCCGCGCGCCTGTTGCTGGCCGCGTTGCGATCGAAGAAATCACGGCTTTACCTTCCCCTGTTCATCCTGATCGCGATTCACACTGGCGCACGGAAAGAGGCGATCCTGTCGCTGCGCTGGGGACAGGTCGACCTCGACGCGGGCTTGATCGACTGGAACCCGGTCGGCCGACGGCGCACGAAAAAGCAAAGGCCGCGCGTGCGCATCCCGCGCCGGCTCCTGGCGCATCTTCGGCGCGCGCGCCTTCGCGGCTCCGATACGGGCCTTGTCATTCATGACAGCGGAAAGCCCGTCCGCGATCCGAAAAAGAGCTTTGCCGGCGCGTGCCAG
>JBGSKP010000757.1:0-3226 GCA_041741175.1 Thiocapsa sp.
AACCCGTCGGCCGCGAGCGCTGTCGAAGCGCTGAAGGCGGCCGGCGCTGAAGCCGACGGCTGGGCGCTCTACTCCCATGCCATCATCGAGACGTTCGCCAAGGCGATGATGCAGGCAGGCAGCGTTGATCCCGCAGCCGTCACCGCGGCACTAAAGGCCGGGACATTCGCAACCGCGCTCGGCGACATCGCCTTCGACGACAAGGGTGACAACCGCGCACCCGGCTTCGTCATCTATCGCTGGCGCGATGGAAAGGCTGAATACGCCGCCGAGTGAGTGTCGGCCAGGCGGCGCGCACCGCGATCGATGAAAGGCCTCCAGGGCGGCGCGTCAGCGCTGCGAACGCCTTTTTCGGCGGCTGCAGTGCACCTGCGAGGAAGGCCGCAAGATTGCGAAGCAATTTGCTTACGACTTATTAACAGGGCAGTCGTTAGACTTGCCACAATCGTCCCAACAGGATGCCATCCGCTATGCTGTCCGCTTCGGCACATTCCGCACAATCCGCGCCCCAGCAGCCTCGTCCGGGCCAGTATGCCCGTGTCTCGCTGTCACTGCATGGCCGGCTCATGCGCGCTGACCACACAGAGCATGACTGCATTGTCGAAGCGATGTCGCCGGGCGATGCCGTCATCGTCTGCCGCTCTATGCCGGTGAATGGCGAGCGCATCGTTGCCTATCTCGACCATATCGGCCGCATCGAAGGCCGTGTCTTCGAAATTTCGCCGCGCACCTTCGCCATCTCGATCAACGCCACCGAGCGCAAGCGCGACAAGCTGGCGGCGCAGTTGACCTGGCTCGCCAACAAGCACGAACTCGGCCTGCCCGAGGACCGCCGCCACGAGCGCAAGGCGCCGACGACTCCCGTCTCGGAAATCCGCCTCGACGACGGCCGGCGCTATCCCTGCCGCATCATCGACCTGTCGATGTCGGGCGCCGCCGTCGAAATCGACGTGCGCCCGGCCTTCGGCACCATGATCACGCTCGGCAACATGCGCGGCCGCGTGGTGCGCCATTTCCAGGAAGGCATCGCCATGGAATTCCTGATGGTCTACACGCCGGACCAGATGTCGGCCCTGACCTGAGATTAGACGCCGCAGCGCCCCAATCAGAAGCCGGCCATTTGGCCGGCTTTTTCATTTCCGCGGTGCGCCCGTCCCTGCCGCCATGGTCCGGCCGCAAGATTTCCGCCGTGTCGCCCAAAATATTTCTTGCGCGATTCCCGGAACGGAACATCTCAAAACCTGAATCTGCCCGCTCGCTCCCCCGTCTTGAACCAGCAAGCTCGCCGATCGCCGCGCATCCCACCTTGCCTCAGCACGCTGGTTAGAAGCCTCGATCCGCACCGACATTTCGGGTGAAAGCCCGCATTTCCGGGCTTTCCGAAACATAGGCCGCCGTCTTGATGGTTGAGCGGAGGTTACCGGACCGACGAAAATTATATACTTGTTTTCATCGTATTTTATTCTAATACTATACAGCATTGAATGGTTTTTGTACTTAATTGCATCGTCTTTTTTGGCGTGATCTAAAATAATGCATGTCATCTTACTTCCCATAACGGGGAGAAATGCCATGCAAAACACTCTGGGGAAAGTCATCGTCGCGACCGGCCTTTTGCTTGCCGCTTCACAGTCCGCCTACGCCGCATCAGCCAATCTCGTCGCCGCCGGGCGCACGAACCCGCCGGTCGGCCATTATGAATTCTGCAAGTCCAGTCCACGCGAATGCGGGTCGATCGGATCCGACCGCGGACCGATGCAGCTGACGCGCAAGGCCTGGTCGACGATGCTTTCGGTCAACGCCGACGTGAACAACGCCATCAAGCCCGACACCGACCAGAACATCTACGGCGTTCCGGAAGTGTGGGCCTATCCGAAAGCGGTCGGCGACTGCGAGGACTACGTGCTTTTGAAGCGCAAGCGCCTGATCAAGCAGGGCTTCTCGCCGGCAGATCTGTTGATCACGGTCGTGCTCCAGCCCAATGGCGAAGGCCATGCCGTGCTGACGGTGCGCACCGACTACGGCGACTACATTCTCGACAACATGCGCGCCGACGTCCGGCTCTGGTCGGAAACCGGTTACACCTTCGTCAAGCGCCAGTCATCCGAACATGCCGGCCAGTGGACCAAGCTCGGCGAAGGCCAGGCCGTCGCCGTCGGTACGGTCAAGAACTGAGATTTTGGCGCGCGCGAGCGGGCGCCGAACACCTTAGGCACGGCAACGGTTCTGCTTATTCAATCGAGCGGTGACGCTGTCGACTATCCATTCCAGGTGCGGCCGGACGACCTCCCGGCGCGCCCGGTCCGCGAGGGCTCTGCGGAACCTGTCCCCTTCCGCTTGCCCCGACAGCATGGCGCGGTCCCCCACTGCGTCATGCCCGAAGGCCTAGGCGCAAGACTTCCCCGTCCTGACCTGGCCCGGAGCCGATCCCTTTCCCCGGGGGATCGGCTCCCTCTTTTTCAGCCGATGCGTTTCATGCCGGTGGCAAACCGTTTCGCGTTCTCAACATAGTGCGCCGCCGACAGTTTCAGCATCGCCTCGGCGTCAGGCCCGAGCGTTCGGATCACCTTGCCGGGCGAGCCGACGACGAGCGAATTGTCCGGGATGAGTTTGCCTTCCGTGACGAGCGCGCCGGCGCCGATCAGGCAGTTCCTGCCGATCACCGCGCCGTTGAGCACGATCGCGCCCATGCCGACGAGCGAATTGTCGCCGATGGTGCAGCCGTGCAGGATCGCCTTGTGGCCGATGGTGCAGTCGATGCCGATCGACAGCGGGAAGCCGATATCGGTGTGCAGCGTCGCGTTTTCCTGGATGTTGGAGCGCGCGCCGATGGCGATCGCCTCGTTGTCGCCGCGCAGCACTGCCCCGAACCAGATGCCCACGTCAACGCCGATGATGACGTTGCCGATGACCTCGGCGCTTTCGGCGACGAAGTGAAAACCGTCGGGTGTCTGCGGCGCGATGCCGTCGAGGCTGTAGAGGGCCATGGCGTTCTCCTTGTTCCAGCCAGCGTATACCGGTTGGCGCGAAGCCGCATCAAGCCAGAAAGAAGCCGCTGGCAAACGCTGCCTGCAGCACGACGACGCCGAGAAGTGCGCACCAGCCTGCCGCGACCGGTACGACCAGCGCCAGCAGGCCGGCATCGATCTCGCCGTCGCGCCAACCGCCGATGGCATTGGTGAACAGGAGCCGCGGCCCGGCGAAGACGACCAGGAGCCAGGTCCCG
>JBGSKP010000758.1:0-1658 GCA_041741175.1 Thiocapsa sp.
ATCAACGGCTCCTCGCTACCGCTACCGGAAGACATAAGATCGATGACCTGATTCAGATCGGGCAATACCTTTTCTTGCTCCTTGGATATATCTGTGAACAACGAGATAAAGTATTCCCAGTCTGTCCTATCATTGCTACCAGTTATCTCATCTTTTTCTCCTAGAATCACATCAATACGCTCCAGTATTGTCTTTTGTTTCGGCTTAACTCTGGCTAGCGCTGCTAACCCAGCTTGTGTTGGTCTTGTTGGTCTTGTAGTTTGTGGTTGTGTAGTATGTGGTTGTGTTGGTCTTATTGATTGTATTGGTTGCCTCAATGCCAGTTTTTGTATTCTTGGTGGTTGTCTGGGAAGTCTTGCTACTTTAGTGAGTGGTATTGAAGTAGAAGGCTGTACCACTGCTGCTGCTGCTGCTGCTGCTGGTGCTGCTGGTGCTGCTGGTGCTGCTGGTGCTGCTGCTGCTGGAGCTACTGGAGTTACTTGAGCTACTGAAGATACAGGTGTTGCGGGTACTGATACTATTGCAGGTGCAGGGGAAACGGTTAATGATGGCAACAGAGCCTTCATTGCATCATCCAGATGTGACGACGTGATCACTGGCCTAATTCTGGGTAGCCTCTTGTTTGAGTTACTCATCCTGAATTTAACCCTTTTTCATTAGTGAAATCTGATGAGAAAAAGTTAAAATCATTTTTTATATTTACGATTAATTTACGATTAACTTTTGGGTTAATTAATCGTAAAATCACATGGCCTCGAGGGTGTAATGGGCCTTCTTTTTTGTGGTGTTTTTTTTTGTTTTTTTTTTGATATATGAACTATCAAAGAACTTACTATTTTGGTCACTTTGATGTTGATTAGATAACATAGTTGCTGTGTTTATTAAAAAATGATCTTCTAATTGTGGTTATATACAACCACTCTACACACACATTTCATGACTTTCTATCGAATAACGATCCGAGGCCAAGCTCTATCAGGATATGATTGGTTTTGCAATCTAAGCGACACCATCAAGGCAATCAAGAGGTGTGAAACAAATTTTAAGGGCACTGTGACTGCAGTACACAAATCACCCTCTATCTGTTATGACATAACAGGTTGTGAATGCGTGACAGAAGAAGTACTTCAGCTCGCGGCGTGACACAATATTGTGCGTCAGATCATTGCAAATACTTTGCACGCGATAGTTATAAAGTAAGTAAGAAATGACTTCGAAAGAAGAGCCAAATAAATCATTAATATCAATGGCATCAATGGCATCGATGGCATCAATGACATCAATGGCATCAATGGCATCAATGGCACCAATGACACCTAAAACATCAAAAAAGTGCAAAGCTTTTCACGTATTAGAGAATGGGTTAGCAGAAGATGTGGCCAGAGAAATGATCATCAAACACGAACAGCTACCTTTCCTATTAATCAATGACCACGAATATTCTACTTATTACAGACAAGACTTCGTAGATAAGGAGCTCAGTAAATACATTTACGATCTTATTAAAAACTGGTTCCCTAATTGCCGCATAGGACACAAATGGTATCTTACAAAATATCTACAAGGTGGATACATCGACTTCCCTCAGGATGGACACGTGTGTATTGATAATAAAAGAAGTAAATACACTGTACTAATCTATCTGAACGATGACTACG
>JBGSKP010000759.1:0-1578 GCA_041741175.1 Thiocapsa sp.
CACCGGCACCGATGTGGCCATGCAAAGCGCCGGCATCACGCTGGTGAAGGGCGACTTGCGCGGCATCGCCAAAGCCATCCGCCTCGGTCGCGCCACCATGCGGAACATCCGCCAGAACCTGTTTTTCGCCTTCCTCTACAACGCGCTGGGCATTCCGGTGGCGGCCGGAGTCCTCTATCCATTCTTCGGCCTTCTGCTCAGCCCGATCAACGCCGGGGCGGCGATGAGTTTGAGTTCCGTCTCGGTCATCGGCAACGCCTTGAGATTGAGGAGCGTGAAACTGTGAGCACGTTCCGCCGTTGGGTCCTGCCCTGGTTTCCTCAGTAGGGAATCACCCTATAGGCTGATGGTGGAAGTGGATGTAACTTCAAGAGGTAGCGCGGCGAAAAGCCCATGGGCACCGTCGCGTTGACCGCAACTCAAACCACCAACGAAACGGAACACCATGAACAAACTTCAAATCAAAGGCGACTGGAACATCATCAAGGGCAAGTTGACCCAGAAGTGGGCGAACCTCACGGACGACGACCTTCAATACGCCGAAGGCAAACAGGAGGAATTGATCGGCAGGATCCAGAAACGCACTGGCGAAACCCGCGAGGCGGTTGAACAGGCCCTGAAGGACTACAACTCCCCGGGCTGCTGTGATTGACCTTCCCGCTCCTTGGAGCAGCCCCGATCCAATGCAAGGACCTGACATCATGATGACTCGATTGATCATCGGCGTGGCCGTCGGCGGCCTGCTTGGATACGGGGCCTACCGCTTCATCGGTTGTTCCAGCGGAGCCTGTCCGCTCACCGCCAACCCGTGGATCAGCACCATCATCGGCATGATTTTCGGCGCGATGATGACGCGGATCTGACAACACATGGACGAGAGGCTGGATTGCCAACAAGTGCATGCCCCAGCCTTCACCCATCAGCAAGCCCCGGCGGGACGAAGCATGGCACAGCAAACCTGCCGATGCGGTCCTGGCCCAGCTCGAGTCCAGTGCAAGCGGACTGGGTTTACAGGAGGTGGTAAAACGACTCGCTGCGGACGGCCCGAATGAATTGAAAGAGGGCAAGCGGATCAGTCCGGTCCGGATGTTCCTCGGCCAGTTCAAGAGCCTCATCATCTGGATCCTGATCGTCGCGGGAGCGGTTTCCGCCGTGCTCGGCGAAGGCGTGGATGCCATTGCCATCCTCACGATTGTCGTTCTCAACGCGGCGATCGGGTTCTATCAGGAATTCAACGCGGAGCGGTCGATTGCGGCGCTGAGGAAAATGACAGCCCCGCTGGCGAGGGTGCGGCGCGATGGGAAAGTCACCTCGACTCCGGCCTCCGGAATCGTCGCCGGCGACATCCTGATGGTGGAGGCCGGCGACATCGTTGCGGCCGATGCCAGGCTGCTGGAGGCGGCGTCGCTCACCTGCAGCGAAGCAGCGTTGACCGGCGAATCGCAAACCGTCACCAAACAACCGGCGGTATTGGAAGATGCTGACATCCCGCTCGGCGACCGCAACAACATGGTCTTCATGGGGACAAGCGTCGCCGCAGGCACCGGCCAGGCGGTTGTCGTCGCCACGGCGATGAAC
>JBGSKP010000760.1:0-1916 GCA_041741175.1 Thiocapsa sp.
CCTCAATGGCATCCGTGGCGAAATCCTCGCGGAGGAAAGCGCGGAGGCCATCGTCAGCAAACATCTTGCTTACTCGGTAGGAATACTCTCCCGGCCCCTCGGAATGCGCCGCGAGGAGCTCCGGCAGAAGATTGAGGAAAACAAGGCGGACTGGTTTCCCATTGCCAAGGATCTCCCCGACGATATCGCGGAAAAACTCCGCGAGGCGGTGGACAAGAATTGGATCCAGGGCTTTGAGTTTCAGAATTCGATCCGCCGCTGGTACACCGCACCCAATCTCGCCGCTCATTTGTTAGGCTTCACCGGAGAAATCGAAACCACCGACGAAAACGGCAAGCCACAGACCAAAGTGGTCGGCCGCTTCGGCGTGGAGGCCACGATGGAGGAATACCTCGCCGGTCGCGACGGCTGGCGCGAGCATAACCGCGATACCCGCGGCCTGGTGGTTCCCGGCAATTCCTCAAGCCTGATGCCTCCGCGCGCCGGTCTGAATGTCCAGCTCACCATCGACATGGGCCTGCAGGCGATCGTCGAAGAGGAACTCGATGCCGGTCTCGCCGAATTCGAATCCCTACGCGGCGCGGTCATCATGATGGACCCGAAAACCGGCGAAGTGCTGGCCATGGCAAGCCGCCCGAGCTTTGATCTCAATCACAAGGAAGACGTCGCCGAAAACGGTTTCAACTATGCCATCCAGTCGATGTATGAGCCAGGCTCCACCATCAAGATCGTCGCGGCTTCCGGCGCTCTCAATGAAGGCCTGGTCACCCCCTTCACCTCGGTCTATTGCCACAATGGCTATTATAAATCCGGCGCGATCGAAGTCCGCGACGATCACCCGGCGGGTACTCTCAGTTTTGAAGGAGTTCTCCAGAAGTCCAACAACATCGGGACCTTCAGCCTCGGGCGCCAACTCGGATCAAAGCGTTTCTACGACTACCTCCACCGTTACGGGTTCGGCCGCAAGACCGGCATCCAGCTCAGCGGGGAAAGCCCCGGCATCGCGCGCAACACCGGCAACGAAGTTGATTTCTCACGCGCATGCTTCGGCTACGCCACCAGCGTGACGCCGCTGCAACTGACATGCGCCTATTCCGCGGTCGCAAGTGATGGCAAACTCAGGAAACCGCACATTGTCAAGGCGCTGATCGCCAATGATGGAACGATCGTCGAAAACTACTCGCCAGAAGTGGTGAACGAGGTGCTCAAAGCCTCGACCGCCGCCAAGCTGCGCACCGCGTTGGCAAAGGTGACACTCACCGGTGGCACCGCGACCCTCGCCGCGGTTCCCGGTTTCCTCGTCGCAGGCAAAACCGGGACTGTTAGAAAACACAATCCGAAGGGTGGATACTATATTGGCAAGTATATCGTTTCCTTTGTCGGCATGATGCCCGCGCAGGATCCGGAGTTTGTCTGCCTGGTCGTGGTGGACGATCCACGCACGAAGAAGGTGAACATCTACGGCGGCAGCATCGCCGGCCCCATTTTCAGCAAGATCGCCACCCGCGCCGCGGCCTACATGAACTTGCAACCCACCGAACCACTTCCAACGCCGCTTGCCTCAGCCAAAAAATGATTCTCCGTGATTTAGTTTCCTGTCTTTCCCGAGTCACGGTCGCAGGTCCGCTGGACCAGGATGTCACTGTTCTCACCGCCTCGTCGCGCGAGGTGCTTCCGGGTGTGCTGTTTGCGGCCATCCGCGGCACCACCATCGACGGCCACAAGTTCATCCACGACGCGCTGGCCGCCGGAGCCACCGCCATCCTCGCGGAATCCGCTCCGCCGCTGGATCTCGACCGTGCCGTCGCCTGGCTGCATGTTCCGGACAGCCGCTTCGCGCTCTCGGCCATTGCATCCCACCTGGCGGGCCACCCGTGGAAAGACCTCGCCATGGCGGGCGTCACCGGCACCAATGG
>JBGSKP010000761.1:0-1549 GCA_041741175.1 Thiocapsa sp.
GGCTGGAAAGCTCGACCAGGGCATCGACCAGGCCTTGCAAGTAAGCGGGGCTGCCCGCCGGCGCCGTCGGCAGTTCGTGGCCCGACGCGCCCAACAATTGCAGCGCCCGTTCAAGCTGCAAGCTCGTGCTGTCGGAGGACTTGGGGGCGTTGGAACGGTCCAAACGAGAGGCGCCTGTTGAATGCGAACCGGATCGCGCTTTTCGGAGTCGCGATATCTGCGTGGAAGTCTATCAGTCGCCCTTGGCCGCATGGCGGCCGCCATGGGCCGAATAGGCCGTCTGGAACAGCCCAATTCACGCCATCCCGCGCTGCAGTCAAGCGTCAAACTCACCGCCAACAGCTTCCACGCCGGGACCCCCATGAGCGCCGCCATTGCATCTTCCAACGGTTTGTCAGAACCCGAGTTCACGCTGTCACCGGCAGACTTCGAACGCATCCGCGAGCTCATCTACCAGCGTGCGGGCATCAGTCTGCATGCCGGCAAGCAGGCCATGGTCTACAGCCGCCTGTCGCGGCGGCTGCGCGAAACCTCGCGTCCGACCTTTGCCGACTACCTGAGCTGGCTTGAACGCAGCAGTGGCCCGGCCGGCGAAGCCGAGTGGCAGGAATTCGTCAACTGCCTGACGACCAACCTGACCGCCTTCTTCCGTGAAGAGCATCACTTCCAGGCCATGGTCGATGACCTGAAAGCGCGCGGATCGCGGCCCATCCGCATCTGGTGCAACGCCGCATCCACGGGTGAGGAACCGTACTCGCTGGCGATGACCGTGGCCGAGACGCTGGGTACCTCGGCACAGGTCAAGATCGTGTGCAGCGACATCGACACCAAGGTGCTGACCAGTGCCCAGCGTGGCGTCTATCCCGCCGACTCGCGCGGCCTGAACGCCGAACGCCTGAAACGGCACTTCATGCGCGGCACGGGAGCAAACGCCGGCTTCGTGCGCGTGAAGCCGGAACTGGCCCGCTTCATCGAGTTCCGCCCTTTCAATCTGATGAGCACCGGCTGGTCCAGCCTGGGCGAGCCCTTCGACCTGGTCTTCTGCCGCAACGTGATGATCTATTTCGACAACCCGACGCAGCGCAAGGTGCTCGAACGGATTCATGGCGCGATGACGCCGGGTTCCCTGCTCTACGTCGGCCATTCCGAGAACTTCACCGAGTCGCGCGACCTGTTCCGGCTGCGCGGGAAAACCATCTACGAGCGTGTCTGATCAAGCGGTCGACTCAACTTCCAGCGGCCGCGGCCGACAACCACCTCAGACCATGCTCGCCAGCGCTGCCCTCCCCTTCCCTCCGCCGCGGCCCATGGCCAGCGCCGGCACCTCACGCCTGGATCGGCTGAAAGCGGCGCCGCGCAAGCCCGGCGAAGCCAGCTTCTTCTTTTACGACGCGCACTTCCGCAACGAAGCGGTGAAAGTGCTGCCGGGCGAATTCTTCGTCCACGACGAAGACATCCTCGTCATGACCACGCTGGGCAGCTGCATTGCCGCCTGCATCTGGGACCGCGACAAGCGCATCGGCGGCATGAACCACTTCCTGCTGCCCGA
>JBGSKP010000762.1:0-1526 GCA_041741175.1 Thiocapsa sp.
AAGCCATATTGGGGAGTGGTATATCATGGCAGCCAGACCCATCTATCACATTTGAAACAGTTACAATTGCCTCTACATCTACGACAACACCTATCCCAGAAGTGCTTGTGGAATCTGTTTTGATAGAAGGGCAAAAAGATATCTGGTATTTTGATGGGGTTGCCAATCTAAGCGTTACTGTCACCGTTCAAAGCGACGTATTTGATACGTTTGTACAATTATATGCTATAGATAGCACCCTACTTCAAGAAAATGATGATTCAGATGGGACAAATTCACAATTCGTTTTAGAATTACCCGCAGATGGCATTTATCAACTTGAGGTATCGTCGTTCTATGGTGATGCGGGTGGCGACTATACCATGACGGTATCGGGTATTGATGATATACGTGACACCCTAGAAGGTGGGCGATTTATCGTTCCAACCACACCAACCCATACCCCATCTCCAACATATACCCCAACCGCCACATTGAGACCAACATCAACCCACACACCAACGGCGACCTTCACCCCAACTATCACACCATCGCCAACATTTGGCTTTGACCGCGCCCAATGCCCTGCTAATCTGCCCCCACGGTTGGCAATAGATACACGCGGGCGCGTTTTACCGGGTGGCACAAGTGCCGTCTATGAGCAACCCCTCACCGATTCTACCCAATTGGGCGAAATACCGGGTGGTGTGAGTTTTACTGTGTTAGATGGTCCTGTTTGCACCGATAACTTCATTTGGTGGCAGGTAGAATATCGAGACATCACTGGCTGGACAATCGAAGCAGGTGCAGGTGAATATTTCTTAGAGCCATTGCGCCGATAATAAGCACCTCAATTTTATAATTTATCCGTCTATCCCCCAAAAACTGGGGGATTTTTTATCCCCTAGCGGGTGTACGATTTGACCAGTGAGAAACATTTGGTCAAAAAGTCAGAAAGGACAGTATGGGCAGAGCGCAAAAATCAGATAATAAAACCCGTGAAAAACGGATTTTAGAGGCAACCGCACGATTACTCCTGCGTTATGGATATGACAAAATGACCATGAGCGATATTGCAGAAGAAGCGGGCATCTCTAAGGGTGCAATTTACTTGCATTACACCAGCAAGGAAACCCTTGTAGATGGGCTGATAACGCGCCAGACAATCGAATATGCAGATGAAATTATGACCATCTTGGAGCAAGATACAGACAATTGGTCGTTTATCGGTTTATATCGGCACGCCCTTGTAATCCTGCCAAAGTACCCATTACTGACGGGATTGATTCGCAATAGCAAGGATATTTTTGGGATTTTTTTTCAACGGACAGCACTCGACATGATGCAACTCAAACGGCGGTCACGCCCAGAACTACTGCAAATGATGCAACAAGCGGGTGTTATCCGCGCAGATTTAGACATCAAAATCGTGGCATATACCATGGACTACATGTCTTATGGGTTACTCAATGTTGAGGACATAGTTCCGCCAGAAGAAGCGCCTCCATTTGGAGATGTGGTGAATTTCTTCGCAGAAATTATGGAAA
>JBGSKP010000763.1:0-1916 GCA_041741175.1 Thiocapsa sp.
GAGTAATTACTGTTTATTCAAATATACTTGAAGGATATAATGGAAATGAAATTGTAGAAAAATTAAAAACAAACCTTAAAAATTTCCAAATTTCTGAAACAAATAATTTCTCATTTACAGGAGAACAAGAAGAGCAACAAAAAAATATGTCTTTTTTACTAACCGCTCTCCTACTCGCCGTTGCAGGAATAACTTTAATCATAGTACTTCAGTTTAATTCTATATCCAAACCAATAATTATAATGACGGCAGTGCTATTTAGTTTCACTGGTGTTTTTATGGGGTTAATTATTTTTCAAATGGATTTTGTAATTATTATGACAATGATGGGAATAATCTCTTTAGCCGGAATTGTAGTAAACAATGCAATAGTATTAATCGATTATACAATATTGTTAATCAATGAGAAAAAAGAACAATTAAAGATTCCTAAAGAAAAAAGACTTGCGTTAACTGATTTCATAAATTGCACAGTTGCTGCTGGAAAATCAAGACTAAGACCAGTTTTATTAACGGCTATCACAACTATTCTTGGTTTAATTCCTTTAGCAATTGGTTTAAATATTAATTTCTTTACATTATTCACAGACTTTGATCCGCAAATCTATATTGGAGGAGATAATGTAATATTCTGGGGGCCACTGGCTTGGTGTGTAATATTTGGTTTAAGTTTTGCCACATTTTTAACATTGGTAATAGTACCGGTAATGTTTATTTTAACTGATAGAATAAAAAGATATTTTTCTAAAAAAGAAAGCATAATTTTACAAAATTAAATTTAAAAACTGAAAAACATAAAAAACATATTATTTTCTTTAACTATTTTATTATTAATTAATTGTAGTCCTAAATTACAACAATATAGTAATATTCACACTTTTGGAGAAGAATTTAAACTTAGTTATTTTTTAAGTTCAAAACAAGCCGCTAAAAAATTTGAAAACATTAAAGATAATGACACTTTAAATATAGTTTTTCAATCAAAAATAAAAGAAGTATGTTCTAAAAAAGGTTGCTGGATGAAAATAGAAATGCCAGAAAACAATGAAACATTTGTAACTTTTAAGGATTATGGTTTCTTTATGCCCTTAGATAGTGATGGTAAAAATGTAATTGTAAATGGTATTGCCTTTATGAAAACAACACCAGTAGATGAATTAAAGCACTACGCACAAGATGCCGGAAAACCACAAAGTGAAATTGATAAAATAATAAAACCAAAAAAAGAAGTACAATTTATTGCAAATGGCGTTAAAATTTTAAATTAAACTAAGTATTTAATTTATACTGTGAAATTATATAATAATCAGGCTGCACCCAATATCAAAGATTTTCATGTTTTGCGCCCAATTCCTCAAAATCAGCTGGATCGGGTAGAAGGTGGTCAAACGGCTTTTCCGCAAAATCCGAACTATTAATGGGCTTTAAAGTACAAAGAAACTACCTGTGTGAGGGTAGAGCATTTGCTTACTAATTCATTGAATTGTTGGCTTCTGCGCGATTGATTCCTCAGTAGAAAAGTCCCCTCGTAGGGGGCTTTTCTCTTTTTAAAGAGTAGTATATTCACTCTTTGTGCTCCTTTTTTTAAGGATCAAATCTTACAAATGAAGCAGTACATTCAGCTGAAATGCAGTACAAATTGAAAAGATTTTATGATAAATAGCTGAATGAATAGACTTTGTAGGGGTAAGAACCGATTTGTATCGTTTTTAAGGAGTAAAACAATTTACAAATCCAATTACCTAATTCTCAACAATCTTAATCAAGGGCTGACGTTCGTTAACCTGACTCTGTAAAACATTAATAGTTTCAAGAATGAAAAAACACAGTTTTTTAGTAGCAGTCCTGCTTATTAGCTTTTTAGCAAGTAATTCCTTTGCCCAAAAATCGAAAGATGGATGGGTAAGTCTGTTCAA
>JBGSKP010000764.1:0-2530 GCA_041741175.1 Thiocapsa sp.
GCGATCCCGTCCGGCCGCATGAACGAGGGCAGGCGTTCTGCCAACCATGCGGACAGTTGATCCGGCGTGGGTGTGGCTCCATCGGCGGGCACCGCCCAGGCGAGGATGCGCTTGGATTCCGCGCTGTCTCCGCGAACGGCGGCCTTGCAGTGGCGGACCATCGGGTGGCTTGCGAGTATGGCTTCGATTTCGCCAAGTTCGATGCGGAAACCGCGGACCTTCACCTGATGATCGCGCCGTCCCAGAAATTCGATGCAACCATCCACCGCAAGGCGGCAAAGGTCTCCTGTCCGATAAAGTCTGCCGAATTCCGGGTGTTGGATGAATTTTTCCGCAGTGAGTTCCGGCGCATTCAGGTAGCCGATCGCGAGGCCGTCGCCACCGGTGAAGAGTTCACCCGGGATGCCGACCGGGACGGGGCGCAGTTGCTGGTCTAACAAATGCACCGTGGTGTTGGCGATGGGTCTGCCGATCGGAATGGAGGGCTTGTCGAGGTCCGTCCGGGTGATGGGGTGGCAGGTGGTGAACGTGGTGTTTTCCGTGGGACCGTAGCCGTTGATGAGTTTGGTGTGCGGCAACGAATCGAGAGTTTTCCGCACATGGGATGGCGAGAGAACGTCGCCGCCGGAAAGCAGATAACGCAGGCCCTTGAGGGAATCCGCATGCTCGTCGATCATGAGCTGGAACAAGCCGGAGGTGAGCCAGAGCGTGGTGACCCCCTTCTCGCGGACAGCGCCGGCGATCTCTTCCAATCCTGGGCCGTTCGGCATGAGGACCAGTTTGCCTCCATTGAGCAGCGCTCCCCATATCTCAAGCAGTGAGGCATCAAACGAAGCGGGTGCGGCCTGGAGGAAGACGTCTTCACAGCCGATGGAGATGAAGTCGTTGTCTCTAACCAATCTGACCGTTCCGCGGTGCGGAAGCAGCACGCATTTGGGTCTTCCGGTCGAGCCGGAGGTGAAGAGCAAATGCGCGGGATGCTCTGCATTCACCGCAACTTCGGGGAGTTCCACGATTTCGGTGTCAGTCCCGATTCCCGTGATAAGAGTCAGTGTTCCCTTCCACTTTGAAGGGAATGAGTTTTCGCAGCCTGCGGTGGCAAGAGCATGGGTGGCTCCACAGTCATCGAGCAGCATCGCGAAACGATCGGCGGGATATGCAGGATCGATCGGCACGCAGCATCCGCCGGCGAGTAGGATCGCCACATGGCCCATGATCATTTCCGGTCCTGCTAGAGCCGAGATCGCCACGGGATCTCCGGGGTTCACTCCGGAATGGATGAGCTTCAGGGCGAGCGCGGATGCCGCAGTGCGCAATTGATGATAGGTGAATACAAGACCGCCGCTTTCGAGCGCGACGCGCTGCGGGAAACGGGTTGCGGTTTCCAGAAACAGCGAGCTGATGGTCGCGTCGCGGGGATAATCGGCGGGACGCCGGGACCAATCCTTGATCTGTGCATGCTCGGCGTCGGTGAGGATTTCGAGCTGGCTGATGGTCTTCTCCGGATGTTGTACGATGTCTTCTAACAACCTTTTGAAGTGTCCCAGCATCCGGTCTGCGGAGGTGCGGGAGAAAAGGTCGCTGCTGTAGTCGCACGACGCGCGCCAGCCTTCCTTGCGCTCGACCATGAAGAAGTGCAGGTCGAAAATGGTGCCCGGCGAGCGCGAGGGAATGGGCGTGAGGGACACACCGCCGAAGGTGCCCGGCTGGGCGAAGGATCGGTGGTGGTTGAAGTTGACCTGAAAGAGCGGATTGCGGCTCTGGTCGCGTTCGGGACGCAGTTCGCGGACGAGGCACTCGAAGGGAAGTTCCTGGTTTTCGAGGGCTTCGAGTGCGGTTTCCCGGACCTGGCCGAGGAAACCGCTGAAGCCGGGATTTCCTGATAGATCACAGCGCAGGATGAGCGAGTTGATGAAAACTCCGATGAGTGGTTCGAGTTCGCCGCGGGTGCGTCCGGTGACCGGTGTGCCGACCGCAATGTCGGTGCTGCCGGTGTAGCGGTGCAGCAGGATCATGTAGGCCGCGAGCTGGAGATGGAACAAGGTCGCGCCGTTGTGGGCGGCCAGGGAGTGAAGTTTGTCGGTGAGTTCCTTCGGCAGCAGGGTGGAAGTAATATCACCTTTCCAGGATTTCACCGGTGGACGCGGAAAATCGGTGGGCAGATCGAGCTCGGTCATGCCTTCAAGGCGCTTCTTCCAGTAACCGAGTTGTTGTTTCATCTCGGGTCCATTGAGAAAGTCCTTCTGCCAGACGCTGTAGTCTCCAAACTGGATCGCAAGGGGTTCGAGAGGACATGTCCTGCCATCGAAGTATGCCTGATAGATGTCCGCAAGTTCGCTGGTGAGCACGGTCATCGACATGCCGTCGAATACCGCATGGTGGATGGAGACATGCAGGATGTGTGACTCCGGACTGATCCGCACGAGTTCCGCACGGATCAATGGGCCGTTGGATAAACGGAATGCGCGGCGCGCCTCGATGCTGCCGAGGCGGTCGGCCTCCTCATCCATGCGATCAGCGGGAAGATGAC
>JBGSKP010000765.1:0-1610 GCA_041741175.1 Thiocapsa sp.
GGGTCCTGGTTTTCGTTCGGCCGGCCGAAGGTATCCAGAAAAATCGAATTCACGCGGTAGGTCCAGAGTTCGCTCGCCCGCGATTCCGGAGGCATGGCGCCAAACGACTCCGTTATGCCCGTGATATCGCTGGTCGCGTCGAGCATCACTTCGGCCCGCAATCGTTGGCGATAGTGACGCGAGTAGTTGCGCACATCGGTCCGGTTCCGCTCGTTCGTGGCAGAGCTGAGTGCGTACACCTGCGAAGCGGTAATCAGCCGGAGCATTTGTTTGATGTCGTACTTCTGTCGGCGGAACTCTTCGCCCAGTGCCGCCAGCAGCGGTTCGTTGCTGGCCGGGTTGGTCGCCCGCAGATCGTCGACCGGTTCGACGATGCCGGTTCCCATCAGGTCGGCCCACAGGCGATTGACCATCACTTGCGGAAAGAACTGGTTCTCTTCGGCCGTGATCCAAGCGGCGAGCGCTTCGCGCGGATCGCGGGCCGGATCGATCTCGGGGGCGGTGCCGAACAGCGGCTTGGGTTCCAATACTTCGCCCGAGAGCGGATGCCGGACCGGCGTTCCTTTGCCGGCGGGCAGCGTGTAAACCTTCTCTTCGTTGCCCGATATCGGTGGGCCAATGCCCCCACGATGCCCAACCCGGCCGAAGTACGCCGCCAGCGAATAGTAATGGCCTTGCCCCCAACGTTCGAACGGGTGCTGATGGCACTTGGCACATTCCAGGCGAATGCCCAGGAACAGCTGGCTGACAAGCGTCGTTACCTCTTCAGGGTCGCGGCGATCTCGATAGAGGGTCGTCGCTCCATTGCGCCAGGTACTGCCGCGAGCGGTGATCAACTCGCGTACAAATTGGTCGTAAGGTTTGTTCTCGCGAAAGCCTTCGCGAATCCAATTATCGTAATTCAAGACGGCCTTCGCCCCGACGCGGTACGGATTCGGCCGGAGCAGGTCGGCCCACTTGTTCGCCCAATGGTTGGCGTATTCGGGCCGTGCGAGCAGTTCGTCGACCAATTTCTTCCGCTTATCGGGCTCGGTATTCGAAAGGAACGTCCGAATTTCGTCCGGCGTGGGGACCCGGCCGATCAGATCGATAGAGACGCGCCGCAGATACTTCGCATCGCCGACAGAAGTGGAGGGCGTAATCTTGAGCGACTTGAGTTTCGCCCAGACGAGTTCGTCGATGAAGTTATTGCGCGGCAAGGCGGTGTAGACGTCGTCGGCGACTTCGCCTTCGAGCGGAATGGCGACCTGGCACGTCGCGATCTGACCCAGGAAGCGGACCATCATCGTCGCTTCGCCCGGCAGAGTTCCGGCGGTGAGTTGGCCGAATTCATCGATCGCCACGACCGCCTCTTCGCTGGAAGAAAAGCTGGCGAGCGGGGTGACATCTTTCTGCGTGCCATCGGCGTAGCTGGCCGTGACGGCAAGCTGTTCCGCTTGATTCGGTTTCAAGAAGAGCGAGTTGGGCGAAACGCTGATCGAGAGCAGTTCGGTCTCGCCCGGCACACTGAACGGAGCCCCGGCGGCGATCCAGCTGCGCAATAGTTCGTACATCGGGCTGCCCGGCTCCAGGCGTCGGCCGCCACCGTGCGGCACCAGGCCGATTGCTTT
>JBGSKP010000766.1:0-1585 GCA_041741175.1 Thiocapsa sp.
CCGAAATGTCGATGGCGAGCGCCCGGGTGATCCCCCACAGCACCGCGAATGTCGGGTTGGCGTCGCCGCGCTCGATCTGGCTCAGCATCGACTTCGACACGCCGGACAGCCGCGCCAGCTGTTCGAGCGTCAACCGCCGCGCCTTGCGCTGCTTCTGCAGTTCCGGCCCGATATCAGGCGCACTCGTCATCGCGCCGCCTTTGCGGTGGGAGGTCGGGGAAATTGAGAATTCCAATATAGCGGAAAATTTCCGATATGCAATATGGGGTGTATGGTTGGTTCTTGGGTTTTCAGTGCGGAGAGCCGATGGAAGCCAGAACCGCGTCTTCGCTCTACCCCTCAAACACCCAGGCCTCGGCCAGACTTCAAGAAGGGAAGGGGCCGCTGCAGTGCAGCTCGGGGGCGAGGTCAATACGCCAGCAGCCATAGTCGCTGAACTGCGCGAACGCGCAAATACAGCGCTCTCCTGACGGAAATCGCGGAGGCAATCGGAAGAGGGTGCAGAGGCCGGGTAAAACAGGCGAAATGGATTTACGCCAAGATCTCAGATCGAGCTCTCAAATCATGCGAAATCATCTCGCGAAGCATAACCGATTGCCGTGAAGGCGATACCGCTCTAGTACGGATCGTGGAATGGAAAGGATTAAAAAATGAGATTATTTTTAGAAATACTGTTGATGTTTACAGAGTAATTAATGAAAAAAGTGAATTTGGCCAACTAATAATCTTCGCGTGAACCGCAGTTTAGGATCATTTTTAATAAATAACTCATTAGAAAATGTTTCGATTTCCGTGTGGCGTTTGCCAGGAAATTCATCGGGTGCCATGATGTAATCATACCCAATGATGAAGGTTTCTACGACGCCTATGTCAAGGCTTTGGGTAAAGACCATGTGGCGATTGCGCCGATGCCCGACATCTGGACGCGGAATTTTGCTGTGGCAAACCCTGCCAGGCCCGTCATGTTTCGTTACACGGCAGCCGGTCAGGGCGGCGGCAAGAAAGGGCAGGTCATTCTTGATGTATGCCAAATCTCACGCTTAATCTACGTTACGTCAAATACGTAATCCTCATGGCGAGCACGGGAATTTGGGCGGGTTGCGGACTTGCGAGCCGCGCCTCCAGTATTAGAACGCCGGTACATGTCTCCCAGCTCTAGCGTAACGGGTTGGTGCGCGACTGACACGCGCCGACGATCGCTTCATTCGCGATGCCGCAGTGATTCCCCCGGGCGCGGTAAAAGGTCGGCCACCGAGGTTCGGCTCTTCCACTTAGCTGTGGTCTTTTGATCGATCCCGTGGCGCTTAGCCAGTGCTCTCAAGCTATCTTGACTATGGTGATCTCTCGACGTTCCGCCGCCGTCACCTTGGCGCTCCTTGGTGAGCCGAGGCCCTGAACACACCCTTCGATTGGGGCGACAAGTAGGCATGCCAAAACCTCGGATCAAGCATCAATCGCAAGCAACCCGAGGGTTCATGTCATGATCGAAACCGCCAATCGCTTGCGAGGCGGAAGCATACGAGGCGCGCATGGACAAGAGTTGCCGGCCTTTCCCAGATCGAATAATACCGCAGGGTCGTCGATC
>JBGSKP010000767.1:0-1541 GCA_041741175.1 Thiocapsa sp.
GAGACGCGTCCCGGGGACGGCGGGGCGGCAGTGCCGCAAAGCTCGCTCCTGCGGCGCACGATCGCCCGGCCGGAGTTCGGCCCGTTCGTGCTGCTCGCCGTACTGCTCGCCGTGTTCGGGGCGATCAACCCCTTGTTCCTGTCCGCCCAGAACATCGGCAACGCGCTGACCTTCACCGTCGAGCTGGGCCTGATCGCCCTGCCGATGACGCTGTTGATGACCTCGGGCGAGTTCGACCTGTCGATCGGCTCGGTGTTCGGCTTTTCCGCGGTCGTGATGTGGACGCTGTTCAACACCGGCGCGATGCCGCTCGAGATCGCCTTCGTCGCAGCCTTGCTGATCGCGGCCCTGATCGGCCTGGTCAACGGCCTGTTCGTGACGAAGCTGAAAATCCCGTCGTTCCTGGTGACCTTGGGCATGCTGCTGGTCGTGCGCGGCAGCGCCCTGTTCATCACCGACGGGTTCCCGCAGCGCACCTGGAGTGCCGAGGGCCAGTGGCTCGCGACGGTCCTGGTCGGGGACTTCTACATCGGCTCCTTGCGGGTCTACATGTCGCTGTTCTGGTTCATCCTGGTCGCGATCCTGCTCGGCTACGTCTTGAACCGGACCCGGGTCGGCAACTGGATCCAGGCCTCGGGCGGCAACGCCAACGCGGCACGCGCACGCGGCGTCGATGTCGATCGGACCAAGATCGCGCTCTTCATGCTGACCTCGGTACTGGCCGCACTCGCCGGGATCATCAGCTCGATCCGCACCTCGGCCGCCAACCCGAACAGCGGCACCGGCTACGAGCTCGAGGTCATCGCGATGGTCGTGATCGGCGGCACGGCGCTGATGGGCGGGCGCGGTACGATCGTCGGCACGGTGCTGGGTGTCTTGATCCTGCGCCTGATGCGCAACGGCATCGTTTTGATCGGCGTGCCGGGGCTCGCCTACAACATCTTCATCGGCGCGATCATCCTCGGCATGATGGCGCTGCATTCCGGGCTCGACCGCCGCCACCAGGAAGGGGGGAGGTAACCATGGCCGACGAACTGATCCGGATGCAGAACATTTCGAAGGCCTACGGCAAGGTCGTGGCGCTGAAGGACGTCACGCTCACCGTCAACGAGCGCGAGATTGTCGGCCTGCTCGGCGACAACGGCGCCGGCAAGTCGACGCTGATCAAGATCCTGTCCGGCGCGGTGCCCGCCACCGGCGGCGAGATCTACATGCGCGGCGAGAAGGTGACGATCGCCAGCACCACCGACGCCATCAAGCTGGGCATCGAGACCATCTACCAGGATTCCGCCCTGGTCACGGAGCTGTCGATCGCGCGCAACCTGTTCCTCGGCCGTGAGCCGATCAAGGGACCAAAGCTGCTCAACCGAATGGACCACAGGCTGATGAGCGAGGTGGCCAGCCAGCTGCTGAAGCAGGTCGGCATCAGCAAGGAGATCCCGACGTCGACGCCGATCGCATCGCTGTCCGGCGGCGAGCGCCAAGCGGTGGCGATCGCGCGCGCGATGTATTTCGACAGCGACCTGATCATCCTCGACGAG
>JBGSKP010000768.1:0-1968 GCA_041741175.1 Thiocapsa sp.
TGGCCTGGGGATGCGCGAGAGGGAACCGTCGGTGCGTGCGATCGCCGATTTCCGAAGCCGATACGGCGGTCCGATCACGGCCTATGTGCTCGTGGCGGTCGCGATCTGGTTGCTCGGCCTGATCGTCCTGCCCCAGGCGCAGATGCTGGAGTACTCGTTCTGGCGGCTCGATCGCGGCGAATCGGCGGAGATCGACCGGCAGATCGAGGACCTGTATCGCGATCGGCAGAGGCTCGAGCGGGAGGTCCGCACGCTCGATCGCGAAGCCCGCAAGGAAGGCGCCGACAAGGCCGCGATCGAGGCCAAGAAGGCACCCGTTCTCGCGCAAATGGCGCCGATCGATGCCCAGATCCAGGAGTTGGAGACCCGGGAGGTCAAGCCGAGACGTGTCTACGGACCGGACAACTATGTCCATTTTCTGACCAGCGATCTGCACCGCGCGATCTTCCTCAAAACCATCTGGGCGAGCCTGATTGTCACGATCGCAGCACTCGTCGTGTGCTACCCCATCGCCTTCTACGTGGCGCATGTCGCGCAAGCCGAACGCGCCGCGCTCGTCATGCTGGCGCTAATCGTCCCCTATTGGGTCAACGAGCTGCTGCGCACGCTGTCCTGGCTGATGATCCTGTCGCTCAACGGCATCGCCAACAGCATTCTGGGCGGTCTCGGCCTGATCGACACGCCGATCGAGTTCCTCGAGACCGATGCCGGCGTGATCATCGGCATGACCTACGCCTATGTGCTGTTCATGGTCTTCCCGATCTACAACACCATGGAGACGCTCGATCACAACCAGCTCGACGCGGCGCGCGATCTCGGCGCGCCCTGGTGGCGGATCCACTGGCGGATCGTGATCCCGCACGCCAAGCCGGGCATCGCCGTCGGCTGCATCATGGTCTTCATGCTCGCCGCCGGCAGCTTCGCCGTGCCGCAGATCCTCGGCGGGACCAGCACGATCTGGTTCACCGAGGTGATCTATTCCTGGTTCTTCGACGGCTCGAACTGGAACATGGGCTCCGCCTATGCGATGGCGCTCTTGATCCTGTGCGTCGCGTTCGTGCTGATCATGATGCGGTTGTTCCGCGTCCGCCTCGAGGACATCGCCCGTGGTTGAGGCTCGGACCGGGAGACGCCGATGAACCGCCGTGCCGGCGCCGACGGCTGGATGGCCACCGCGCTGAACGTCTACCTGCTGGTCTTCCTGTTCTACATGTTCGCCCCGCTGGCGATCATGGTGCTGGCCGGCTTCAACGCGCACCCGCAGCCCTCGGTGACCCGCTGGGACGGGTTCACGCTGCAGTGGTTCGGCGAGCTGTGGAACGACCGCGGCTTCTGGGACGGCTTCGTCAACTCGCTGGTGATCGGTGCCGGTGTGGTCGCCCTGTCCGTGCCACTCGGCCTCGCCGCGGCGCTGATGCTCACGCGGATGCGGCTCGGCAGCGGTGCCCGGAGCCTGATCTACGGCGTCCTGGTCTCGCCGGTGCTCGCCCCGGGCATCCTGCTCGGCATCTCGACGCTGATCTTCTGGCAGAACTTCGGCGTCTCTGGCGGCAAGCTGCTCGCCGTGATGGCCCAGTCGAGCTTCGTTGCGGCCTATTGCATGCTGCTGATCATGGCGCGGCTGCAGCGCTTCGATGCGACGCTCGAGGAAGCGGCACTGGACCTCGGCGCCAGCCACACGCAGGTGTTCTTCAAGATCCTGGTGCCGTTCCTGCGGCCGGCGATCGTGACGGCAGCGGTGCTCGCCTTCCTGCAGAGCTTCGAGAACTACAACACGACCGTGTTCTCGATCGGCGGCGACCGGACGCTGATGATCGAGATCGCCTCCAACGTGCGCCACGGGCTGACGCCCAAGGTCAACGCGCTGGCGGTCGTGCTGATCGGTCTGACGGTGGTCATGGCGATCGCCTACGAGGTTCATCGGCGCGGCGAGTTCAGTCGCTCCCAGGCCCGGGAGCGTGCAGCCGT
>JBGSKP010000769.1:0-2484 GCA_041741175.1 Thiocapsa sp.
TCGGCTGAAGCCCAACAAGATATTAAAGATGGAAAATTTGTGATAGAAACAGCTGATGAACCTATCAAAAGGCTTTGGAATGGTATCCCCTCAAGCAAGTGCGTCTTGCTTGTTAAAATTTTGTGGTAATAGAGAGGCTAGGTTTTGAATATTGGTTTGGTCTATGGCTAGCAAGGTATCTTTGAGCCAATGGTATGGATTTACATTGTGTTTTTTGCAGATTGCCATGAATGTGTAAATGATGGCGGCTCTCTGAGCGGACTCATGATTGTTGGCAAAGAGATAGTTCTTTCTCCCTATCGCTATTGGCCTTATACTGTTTTCGACGGCATTGTTGTCTATATGTAGATTTCCGTTGTTAAGATAGGCCATCAGAGTTTCATAGCGTTCGATGCTATAATTTATCGCCTTTCCGATTTGGCTTTTGGGCAAAACCATAGCTTTTTGTTGAGCTGCCCACTTAAAGAAGGCATTTAGTATGGGTAAGGCTTCTTCTAATCTTAGCTCTTTTCTTTGTGCTGCATCCATATTCTGACTGTCTCTTTCTATTTTATACAATTGCTGAATCCACATCAGAGCCATTTCTGCTCTAGCTTTATCATTTGGCAATGCTTTTTCAAACTCTCTTCGAGCGTGTGCCCAGCAGCACAGGTGTGTGATACTTTGCTTTTCTGCGAGTTGATTGTATCCGGCGTAGCCATCAGTCTGAAGGAAGCCTTTGAAGTCTTTGAGTTGCTGAGCAGGGAATGCTCCCGCTCGGCCTTTTTCATATTTGAATATAGGAATATTGCCCACGGGGTCATTATAAACCCAGTAGTAACCCAAATGTGCTGCGTTTTTCCTGCGGTTGGCCGCCCCTTCTGATTCTAGTACTTTAATAGTCGTCTCGTCGACTTGCAAATAACCACATCGGACTTGCTGCTGCCAGAGGTAATCGTAGAGGATTTCTAATTTTTCGATACCCCTATGTACCCAGTGGTGAATCGTGGGCTCTTTGATTTCGATACCTTCCCGGGCGAAGCGTTGGAGTTGCCGATAAAGGGGGAGATGGTCTACGTATTTATCGATAATGGCCTGAGTAATGACACCTGCCCCAGCAATAGCCTTGTCCAAAACCCTGTCAGGCATGGGTGCTATCATGAAAGACCCTTCGCCAGACTTGGGAGCGTATTTACGACGAATGATGCGATGGATATAATACTTGGCAGGCTCCATTTCGAGTTCTTCAGTGATTTCATCAGCGACATGCACCATATCTGTTAAATCGCCACTTGGCTCAATGATGGTCTCTCTTACTTCTAAATGCGTAGGCAGAGCTTGGCGACCTGGATGTTTCGTCTTTTGCTTCTTAGCTTTCTCCTCTTTTTCAAGCTGAATGGCTTGTACCGCTTGCTCTACTTCTTTTTGGTTTACTTCGAAGGGGAGACTCAGCTGACCCTCAGGTGTAGCAGTAAAACGCTCTCTCTTTTGGCCGAATATCATCCGCTTCAGCCAAGCAATCTCTGAGTCTTTTTGCTGAATCTCTGAATCTTTTTGCAGAATCTCAACGTCCTTTTTTGTAAGGGTGCTTTCTTGCTTTTGTACAAGATTTTTGAGTCGCATATTTTCCTCCAAAATAGAGGCTATTTCTCTTTCAGAAAGCAAATTGAGGTCGTTTTTGTTGATATAAAAATACGAAAAGTAAGCGTATTTTCAAACAAAAAATGCAAATTTTTTATTGCTTTTTTTACTCATATCTTCTCTTTTTTTTAAGACCTACATAACTGATTCCTTCCACTATTAACACCAGCTCCGGCCAGCTTAAATTGCAATCCGTATTCGTTTTTTCGGGCAAACTAAATCGCCCTGCCTCTAAGCGTTTTTGATATAGTACTAGACCGCCTCGCTCCCAATGAAGCAGCTTCATCTGATTGCGTTGCTTGTTGATAAACACAAACACGCTGCCTTCCGTTGGACTACGGCCCAGCTCATTGCTCACCAATCCACTCAACCCATCGAAACCCTTACGCATGTCGCAGCTTCCTCTATACAAAAAATATTGATGCTGACTTCCTAGGCTAAACATTTAGAAGGGCCTTTAAGTCTTTGATTGGAATACCGGCGGAAAGTTTCAGACGAACACCGCTGGGATAGATAATCTCCATTGCTTGGGTTAGCTCACACGTGGCAATCCTCACAAATCCCGAAGTCTCTTGCTTGACTAATTTCTGCTTCCAGTATCGTACCGCGTGAGGTTTAATATCATTCTCTCTACAGTATTGGGCTATACTAAGGCCGCTTTGTTCTATTTTCTGTAGTACCTCTTGCCAATCTTCCATGTTTATGTTTTTTAAAAGCAAAGTTCAGGTAAATCTAGGCTTTGGTAAAGATGTGCTTGCTTGTGGGGATACGTTTTTCGAATGTTTTGTAAATAGTATTGGATATGACTGCCTATACAAGAATTTGAACAAATTAACTGATGCTGAAATTCTAACTCTCAAAGGA
>JBGSKP010000770.1:0-2174 GCA_041741175.1 Thiocapsa sp.
GCGCGGCAACTGCTCCTTCGGCATGTTCTCGAACTATCCCGAGAACGTCGACGACGCGCTGCGCCAGCGCGCTGGCGCCCGCTGGCTGGTCGACGGCCCCCAGACCCGCGACGACTACATCGACATCTTCGTGCTGCTCGCCGGCAAGAACCACAAGATCCCGCTCGGCGACCACAAGCTCCTGCAGAACCAGGCGATCCAGAAGGCGGTGTCGGTCGCCTACGAAGAGCATTCGAAGCCGCAGGAGGAGGGCCTGCGCAAGGTCTACGACCGCTTCCTCGACCAGTTCGGCGAGCCGGAGACCATGGCCGACGTCGGCACCTACCTGCACATGATCCGGGAGGCCGAGCCGCGCTTCACGGGCCGGGCGATCAAGAACGTCACCGACGCCATCAAGATGCGCGCCATGGACTTCGATCTGCCCGACGAGTGGTTCGCGACGCCCGAGATTTTCCTCCACAAGCCCTACGACGAGAAGAAGGCGATGATCGAGGACCTGCGCGGCCCCTTCTCGATGGCCATCGTGATGCAGGAGATCAACCGCTACGCCGACTCGGAATTCCGCTACTCCGACCGCTCCGACGACACGGCCGTATCGAAAATGATCCGCGACGCGAAACTCAGGGAGCGCGCGATCGGCGAGATCGAGGCCCTGAAGGCGAAGGGGTTGTGGGGATAGTTCGATGGTCCGGCGGCCGCGGACGGCGATTGCAAACGTCAACCAAGGGTACTAATTTCTGGCGTGGCTGGCTAGAAAGGCGACACAATGCGCGAAGTCGGAACGCTTGAAGCACGGAATTCGCTGAGTTCGCTGCTGGAACGCGTCGAGAAGGGCGAAGAGATTACGATCACCCGCCACGGCAAGGCCGTCGCGCGGCTGGTGCCGCCTACGCGTTCCGAGGAGCAGAAGGCCAAGGCACGAGAGGCCGCTCGCGCAATCATTGAGATGCGCAAAGATGTGAAACCTGATCCCGACGGACTCACGGCTCGCGACTACGTCGAGATGGGTCGGCGCTATTGACCATCGTCGTCGACTGTTCCATCGCATTGGCTTGGTTCCTGCCGGATGAGAAAAGCTCTTTGGCGCTTGATGTTCTGATGCAGGTGACCGAGAGCGGGGCCGTGGTGCCGCAACACTTTTCAGTCGAGTTCGGAAACGCATTGGTGATCGCCGTCCGTCGCAAGCGGATCGACCGCGATTATCGGCGTCGGACATTCGAACGCATCTCGGATCTGGAACTGGCGACTGATCGCGCAGGCAGTGACAAGCTGTGGATTGAGACAATCGAACTGGCGGATGAGCACGGGCTTACGCTCTACGACGGGATATACTTGGAACTTGCCCTCCGCACGGGACTACCGCTGGCAACCCTCGACAAACGGCTCGCAAAGGCGGCACTCGACGTCGGCCGACTCCACAAATGACAGGTTGGCGAAATTCGACATGAACCTGCTCCGCGACTCGGAACTTATCTACGGCCGGCTGCTCACGGTCGAGGAGCCGCACCTCATCGCGCGCTACAACAAGGCGCTCGCGGCGTTCGGTCTCGCACCGACGAAGCTCGACAGCTTTGAGATCGACCGCACCGGCTTTTCGCCTCAGGTAGCGGAGGAACTGGGCGACTATTCCTATCTCGATCCTAACGAGGTCAACCGGCGCTTCATCGTCCTGACGCCCTCCCAGATTGAACTGCCCGTCGTCCACACGGCCTTTTCCAACACCTCGCAGCTGATGTACGAGTTCCTGTCGCGCAACCGCCGCGCCATCGACGCGCTCACCATCAAGGACGTGATCTACGGCGAGATCGAGGATGCCGTCGCCAGGGTCGACGACATCGAGGATCTCCTCTCCATCAACCAGGTCGAGTTCAAGGTCCTGTCGGCCGAGGACGTGCTCGGCAAGGCCGCCGAGCTCGGCCGGCTGGCCGACCGGCTGAAGCAGGAGCCCGAGGCCTGGCGCGACTCGGCCATGCTGGAGAAGATGGTGGAACTCGCGAAGGTCTGCGGCGACATCCGCGAGAACGCGCTCGTTCCCGACCAGGTGATCTTCCGCCACAACGCCTTTTGGACCAGCCATTTCGGCGGGCTCTACGTCTTCGTCGATCCTGACATGACGACGGTGATCTCCGATCCGTCCGCGCCCGGTTTCCGCCGCTCGCGTCCCTGGCAGGTCG
>JBGSKP010000771.1:0-1648 GCA_041741175.1 Thiocapsa sp.
GTCTCCTTGGATGGCCGGGACTGCTGACTTTGAGGTTCACCCTTCGAGCACGCGATTAAGAGCCGCGATGGAATGGTTGGCTCGCTTTCATCAAGTCGCCGAGGAACTGGCCATTCGTTCGCTGCCCAGCAGTTGCGGGAGCCAATCTGCCGCGTCACCGGGTCTCATCGCCAGGTGGAAACGATGCCAGGACCTTCTCGAGGGAGGCATCGACCGAATTCGCGTCTGCCTTCCGGTTGGCGACGATCCCTTCGTCCAAGAAGTCGCCTGGCCGATCCTCCGGGCCTTTGAGCAACGAGGCCGAGCGCTCTTGCTAAGACTTGCTTCGGTCGCGGAACATCTCCTCCCGCAGCATGTCTGCCTGCGCGATATCTGGCATGACCATGTCTTGTTTACGGGAGATGAAGTGACTGGGGTTGTCGATTACGACGGGATGCGAATCGATACGCCCATGCTGGATGTGGCGCGGCTGCTCGGCAGTCTCGCTGCTGGAAACCGCCACACTTGGGAAGAAGGATGGGCGTGCTATCAAAACGCACGAGGCAGCTCGTCGGAGGAACGACACCTGGTCGACGTGTTCGATGAAGCCAATACACTGATGTCGGGTTTGCAGTGGTTGGAGTGGATTTACGTCGAAGGTCGAGATTTTTCCGATGTCGCGGCGGCTCGTCGCAGAGCCCGCCTGTGGGCCGAACTGGTTCAATCGTCTGTTTGACGAATGGCGTCGGCGACAAGTGTCAGGCCGCGATTCAATGAGCCGACTTCCTCGAGCAACGACGGTGACACGAAGACACGAACGCTCTTGACGTAATCGTCGAATTGTTTCTGAGCCAGCGTCTTGACGACCGGTGAGACTTCCCCCAACGCCCGATAGCGAGACTCCTTGGCGAAGTAGATGTCGACATGGAACTGTACCTCCAGTTTCGCCGGTGGCGCGTCGATGAGGATTTCGGTGGAAGCGACGCGTCGTCCCAATTCGTGACTCAAGCCATTGGCAATCTGATCGGCACAAGCAACCAGCCACGGATACTCGCGACGTGTGAGCTTCGCATAGAGTTCTGGTTGCTGAAACAGGCTAAACTCAAGCCACCGCTTGTAGAGTCGTCGTTTGCGTCCGAAGAGCCCGTCGAGCAAATCGGCCGCGGGGCCTCCTGCGGCTTGCTCCACCAGTGTCGCCACAAAGCCTGTTTCCGACATGCGAAAGATCGCATCCAAATCCAAATCACCATGGAGCAAATAAAAGGCCCTTTGCAACATGGCGGTTGCCGATCGTACGGTATGGTGCCAATAGACCTCGCTGAACATGACATACCGTGAAAAGACCATCATCTCGGCGGCTGTCTTGCCTTTGTCCGTGAGCGCAATGCCGTCGCCCGTTTGGTTTAGGCAGAGACTGCCGATCAGTCGTTGTTGATCGAAGTTTCGTCCGTAGGGCACTCCGGCATGAAGACTGTCTCGCTGCAGATAATCCATTTTGTCGATGTCGATCGGACCCGAGAGCATGCTGCGGAGGATCATCGAACTGCGATCGCGTGGTTTCTCAGAGAGGAGAGCGACGACATCCCGAGGCGCGATGCCCCACTCATCACGAAGGGTGTCGGCAACTTCCCCTTCGAGTAGAAAACTATTGGCAAACAGTTCATGCTGC
>JBGSKP010000772.1:0-1780 GCA_041741175.1 Thiocapsa sp.
GGAAGTCGAGAAAGATTCCCCCTGGGGCGTGCGGCATCAGATCAATCTGGCCGACTCGGGTTGCGGCTCACGCGGACCGCGCGTCGACAACGACCGCGCCGGTGAAGTGGGACGGCTCCTCAGTTCCAAACACTTCGATCTCGATCGCATCTTCGGTGAAGAGGGAGCTCAGATCGTCCACACGTCGGGCCTGTTCGCGGCACTGTCGCCGGAGACGAGCCAGTTGTGTCTGGAGATCGCCCGCAAGGCGAAGAAGCACGGCACCAAGGTGTCGTTCGACCTCAACCATCGCGCTTCGTTCTGGGAGGGTCGAGACAAGGAACTCTCCGAGACCTTCGCCGAGATCGCGAGCCTGGCCGACATCCTGGTGGGGAACGAAGAAGACTTTCAGTTGTGCCTGGGCTTCAAAGGCCCCGAAGCCGGTGGGAAGGATATCTCCGCCAAGATCGAAAGCTTCAAAGAGATGATCTCCAGCGTCAAGAAGAAGTACTCGAACGCGACCGTCTTCGCGACGACGCTGCGGGAAGTCGTCAGCGTGAGCTGCCACGAATGGGGCGCGATCGTTTCGTATGGCAACGACTGGCACGTGATGCCTCCACGCGAGATCGGCATCCTCGACCGCATCGGCGGCGGCGACGGATTCGTCGGCGGATTGCTCTACGGCATCATGCAAGGTTGGGACGCCAACAAGTGCGCCCAGTTCGGCTGGGCCACCGGTGCCCTGGCAACGACGTTCCTCACCGACTACGGCCAACCCGCCGACGAAGAACAGGTCTGGAGCATCTGGCAAGGCAACGCCCGCGTCAGGCGGTAGTCGTCATCGACGGAAAGTGATCCTCATGCACCCACTCGTTTCGATACGAGCAACGATTCTGATCGCGATCAGTCTGAGTTTGCTGTGGAGCGCGAGCCCGGCGCGAGCGGTCGAGATCACCATCGATCGGCCCGGCGAGCGCGAGTTCGTTCGCGACCTCGCCAACATGATTGATGCCGAGGACGAAGAGCACATACACCAACTCTGCGATCAGCTCCTCACCGACAAGGCGACGCCCATCATCGTCGTCACGATCGATTCGATGACGGCTCACGGTGGGGCGGGGATGCGGATCGAAACGTTCGCCACGCTGTTGTTCGATCAATGGCAGATCGGACATGCCGAACTGGGTGGACAAGATTGGAACACCGGCATCCTGCTGCTCGTTTCCGAAGGGGACCGCGAGGCACGCATCGAACTTGGAGCCGGTTGGGGCCGGCGCGAAGACGAGACCTGCAGCCAGATCATGGATGATTACCTTATTCCCAGATTCAAAGAGGGCGAGTTCTCGGAAGGCATCGTCGCCGGCGTCGAAGCTCTCGACAAGATGGCCCGGCAGCTCGAACTCCCGCGAGTCCCCCGGCCCTGGTGGCATTACGCGCTGACCATCGGCTTCTTCGGCCTCGCGATCTTTACGATCGTCTCGCTGATTCGACGCGGCGCGAGTGGCTGGGCCTGGCTCTTCTGGGCCGCGGTGTTCGCCCTGGTGGGAACGATTCTCTATCACGCCATGACCAATCGCGGCAGTAGCGGTGGTGGCTTTGGCGGCGGCTCGTTTGGCGGTGGATTCTCAGGTGGCGGCGGCGCTTCTGGTTCCTGGTAAGGACAGTAAGGCATGCAATCAGCTTCGACACTCTTTACAGACGTCGACAAACAGCGGATCGAACAAGCCGTTGCCGCGGCCGAAGCGCGGACTTCGTGCGAGATCATGCCGGTCGTGGCGACATCTTCCGGGCGCTACGACCG
>JBGSKP010000773.1:0-2305 GCA_041741175.1 Thiocapsa sp.
CGTAGCCGGCGCTGTCCAGCGCCTTGCCGCCGATCTCGACAATCGAGCCGTCGAACAGAACCATCGTCACGCCGAGGAGGTTGTTGGTGGTGACACCGTATTTGAGGCAATGCGCGCCGCCGGAATTCATGCCGATATTGCCGCCGATGGTGCATGCGAGCTGCGACGAGGGATCAGGCGCATAGAAAAAGCCGTCTGCATCAACCGCTTGCGAGATGGCGATGTTGGTGACGCCTGCCTCGACCCGCGCGCAGCGGTTGGCATAGTCGATTTCAAGGATGCGGTTCATCTTCGAGAGGCCGATGACGAGCGCGTCCTCCTGCGGGATCGCGCCACCCGAGAGAGAGGTGCCGGCGCCGCGCGGAATGACCGGGATGCCCTCGCGGTTGCAGTATTTCACCAGCGCGGCGACGTGCGCCGTCGTTTCCGGCAGTGCGACGGCGAGCGGCAGGCGGCGGTAGGAGACGAAGGCGTCGGTCTCGAAGGGAACGAGTTCGCGCGGCTCGGTGACGAGGCAGTCGGCGGGCACGAGATCCGCGAGATCGGCAAGGATCGTCGCTCGGCGATCGAGGATCGACCGCTGCGGCGCCAGGAACTCGATCATGTCCGTCACGTCCGCCTCCTTTCGTATCGCAATAAGCGCGATCACTGGTTCTGTTTTTTTACCACTTTGCCGAAAAGCCGGCAATCCGGCTTTCGGCCCATTCGGCGTCCGTTCTTCAATGAGAAGAAAAAGCACACGCTTCGAAACGTTTGAAGTAGAAGACAGGCATGGGCAAGCTCGAGGACATGGAAATTTTCGCACGCGTCGTTTCCGCGGGCTCACTGTCGGCGGCCGGGCGCGAACTCGGCCTGTCGCCGGCCGCCGTCTCCAAGCGGCTTAAACAGCTCGAGGACGCCCTTGGCACCAGGCTCCTGCAGCGCACCACACGGCAAATCTCGCTGACCGAGGCGGGCCAAGGATACTATGAACGGGTCGGCGTGCTGATCGCGGGCATCGAGGAGGCCGAGGCCTTCGCAACGCGACGCAGCCAGGCGGTGAAAGGCCTGCTGCGCGTCACCGCGCCGACCTCGTTCGGGCGCATGCACATCGCTCCGCACATCAATGCCTTCATGGGCGCCAATCCGGACCTATCGATCGACCTGCAACTGACCGATTCCTTCGTCGACATCGTCGGCGAGGGTTACGATCTGGCGGTCCGCATCGGCGAACTGAACGATTCGAGCCTGGTCGCCCGCAAGCTCGCCCCGGTGCGCCGCATTCTCTGCGCCTCGCCGGCCTATATCGCGCGGCACGGCTGGCCGAAGTCGCTGTCCGACCTCTCGGCCCATGTCTGCCTGCCGCCGCACAACAACGAGTTCTGGAAGCTCGAAGGCCGAGAAGGCGTCGTCAACTACCGGCCGGAGGGGCCGCTCAGGAGCAATTCCAGCGAGGTGATCCGCGAGGCGGTGATCGGCGGCGCCGGCATCGCGCTGCGTTCCACCTGGGATGTCGGGCCTGAACTTGCGTCAGGCGCGCTGGTCCAGGTGCTTCCGGCCTATGAAAGCTCGCACAATCTCGGTATCTACGCCGTTTACCCGAGCCGCCGCTTCGTGCCCGCGAAGGTGCGCGCCTTCATCGAGTTCCTGCGGTCGCTTTACGAGCCGGCCTTCGGCAGGGACGGCGAGACACCATCGGCACGATCGCACAGAACTGGCCAATAATATTGACCAGTCATCCCGTGCAAGCTAGCTTCGCCCACAGGAGGGCCTGATGACCACCGACATCTTCGCGCGCATCGACCACAGCCGCACTGCGGACGAGGTTGTGCGGCAGATCGAGATCTTCATTCTCGAAGGGATATTGCGCGCCGGCGACCGGCTGCCGGGCGAACGCGATCTCGCACGCCAGTTCGACGTGTCGCGGCCGATCCTGCGCGAAGCGCTGAAGGAACTCGAAGCCCGCGACCTGATCACCACCCGCCACGGCGGCGGCACATTCGTCGCCGACGTCATCGGCCAGGTGTTCACCAAGCCGGTCATGGCGCTGATCGCCCGCCACCAGAAAGCGACGCTCGACTATCTGGAATACCGCCGCGAAATCGAGGGGGTCGCCGCCGAGATGGCGGCGCGGCGGGCGACCGATGCCGACAAGGCGCTGATCGCCCGGATCGTCGTCGCGATGAAGGCCGCGCATCAGAAAGCCGATTTCGTCGAGGAAGTGGAGATCGACGTCGAGTTTCACAATGCGATCGGCGAATGCGCGCACAACATCATCCTCTTGCACACGCTGCGCTCCTGCTACCGGCTGCTCGCCGAAGGCGTG
>JBGSKP010000774.1:0-2325 GCA_041741175.1 Thiocapsa sp.
CCGCAAATCGTTCAGTTCGATCCGCGCTCATCGGGCAGTGAAGGCGTGACGATACGTGAGCGCGCGCCGTTCTTTGCGGCACTGGCTTTGGCGTTCGTGCTGTGGAGTATCGTGTTCTCGGTCGCGAACATGCTGCTCAACGGCGTGATCGAGGAAAAATCAAACAAGATCCTCGACACATTGCTCACCAGCGTCAGCCCGATGCAGATATTGATTGGTAAGTTGTTGGGTGTCGCGGCTGTCAGCGCGACGCTGTTTTTGTTCTGGGGCGCGCTCGGCGGCACGTTGCTCACCATCGCAGCGGAACGAGCCAGCGACAACATTTTCGGGCAGATCGCCGAAGCGTTTCTCGATCCGCGTCTGCTGGTTGCGTTCTTTATCGGCTTTATCGCCGGCTATCTCATGTATGGCGCGATCTTCCTGGCGTTAGGATCGCTGTGCGAGTCCGTGCAGGACGCGCAAACTCTATTGGGGCCCGTCGCACTCGTGCTTGCGACGCCAATGATGCTGATCACGCCCGCGCTCGATAATCCCAACGCGCCGATCATCGAGGCCGCGAGTTGGGTGCCGATCTTTACGCCGTTCTTGATGTTGATCCGCGCGCCGTCTGGATTGGCGTGGACTGAGATCGCGGGGCAAAGCGCACTGATGTTCGCGACCGTCGTGGTGATCTTGTATTTGGCCTCGCTTGTTTTCAAAGCGGGCGTCGTGGATCAGGTGAGCATGTCCAGTTGGCGCGGGCGGAAGGGCAAGGGCTAACGGAGTCCGCGATGGGCAGCTTTGACTTTGTTCTGATCCTGCTCTCGTTCGTCTACGCGCTGGCGCTTGGTCATTTGCTACAACGCGTTGGCGGTTTGCTTGTGGCGCGTGAGCGCGTGCGTTTCTCCGGTTTACTGACGCTCGCGATCATAAATGCTGTCGCGCAAGTGTACATTGATTGGCTGGCAATCTGGGAGTTTCGCGCGGTTGGCGCGTGGGATCTTTATACGATCACACTCTTTTTCGTCTCATCGATCGTGCTGTTCTTGATGTGCGCGGCCGTTGGGCCCGAAGCTCCGGTTGATCAGACGATCGACATGGAGGCCTTCTACGAGAAGAATTATCGCCTCTTTTACGGGCTCTATATTGTGTTGCTGGCCACCTTCCTGGCGATGACGCTCGTGACGCCGGACCGCGACCTGGCGCTGCAACAAGCGCTCGGTAACGTGCCCTATTTTCTCATTAGTTTCCTGGCGATCTTCGTCTCCGCCCGGTGGGCCCAGTGGACCGCTGGTGTCGCGTTGCTCGTGCTTTCTGTGGCGTGGCCGATCGTGTTCAGCAGTGCGATCCATTGAATTCGGCGCACTGGTGCGCACGGCAATCAGCACAATCCGCGCTAGACCGCCCGCCATCCCATGATCGCCAGCGTGTGACCTTCTGGATCTTTGAACGCGCGCAGCATCAATTCACGCCCTGGCGCTTCTTGTAGCTTTTGCGCCGTGTGGAGGAAGGCGATGCCTTTGGTCTCAAACGCGCTCTCAGCGGCGCTCCAATCGCGCGGCTCGAAATAGAGCACGGTATCGCCGCCAATTTGTTGGCCGAGATGCGCTGCGCCAATCATCAAGCGCGTGCTGCCCGATTGGAAGAACGTCATCCCATTGGTTTCAAACAGCACCGGTAGCCCCAAGGTGTCGCGATAGAACGCGACCAGCGCTGCCGGATCGGCAGCGGCAAGTGCGACTTGGCAAATGCTGGAGAGCAGCGGCGGCGCGGCGTTCATAGGGTCCTCCCTGGAGTGCTTGGTGATATAATTAGTTTGACTAACTAACTAAGTCAAGCGAGGCTTTGCGTATGGCTCGTATGGATTCGCTTGAAGTCGCCACCGCACTGCATCGCGCGGCGATACGATTGCTGCGTGCGGTGCGGGTGGCCGACGACGAGACGGGCATATCCGCCCCGAAGCTCTCGGCGCTTTCCGTGCTGACTTTTGGCGGACCATCTAGCCTCTCGACGTTGGCCAAGGCCGAGCAAGTCACGGCGGCGACGATGTCAAAGCTGGTCAGCGATCTCGAAGCGGAAGGGCTCGTCGCCAAGCGCGCCGATCGCGAAGACAAACGCGGCCTGCGTATAGAGGTAACCGCAAAGGGCCGCGTGCTGATGGAGGAGGGCCGCAAGCGCCGGTTGGCGTTGCTGAACAAGCGGCTTGCTAAATTCACGCGCGATGAACGCGCGCTGCTCGCGGATGCGTCAGAAATTATGATGCGCTTGGCGGAGTAGGTCGCTCGCCAGCATTTTGTGCGTCGGTGTGGCGCCGCGCTTCGACAAATTCAGCGTGACGCCCCGCAC
>JBGSKP010000775.1:0-2008 GCA_041741175.1 Thiocapsa sp.
CAATGTGGACGTGGAAAAGGGATAGGGAAATTTTGCTCAAGAACATCATTCTTAATCCAAACCACCTCATCCCGTGTCTCTTAGCGTCCATGACGTGGCGGCCTATATCCTGAAAAAACAGGGTGAAATGTCCGCCATGAAGCTCCAAAAGCTCGTTTATTATTCCCAAGCCTGGTCGCTGGTTTGGGACGAAAAGCCGCTTTTCAAGGCTGAGATTGAAGCATGGGCCAACGGCCCTGTGGTGCGGGCACTCTATTCGAAGCATCGCGGCCAGTTCGCGGTGAAAACCTGGCCGACTGGCGATCACGCCAAAATCACGGGCGAGGCAAAGAAAACCATCGATTCCGTCCTTTCCTTCTACGGCGACAAATCCGGCCAGTGGCTTAGCGAACTTACCCACAAGGAACTTCCGTGGCTGCACGCCCGCAGGGGACTCTCCGAGGACGAACGTGGCTCCAGTGAAATCACTCACGCGGCCATGGCGGAATACTACGGTTCACTCTGAATCCGATGACTCATGGGCAAGAAGTCCCAAGCGAAGAAAACTCCGAAGTTCGCCCCGGAAAACCGCCCAAATCCCTCGAAGGAACCAAAGGTTGGGGTTTCTGTGGAAGTGAACACTAATCCAGTTTGGCGGCTTTCCCATATCGACTGGGATGGACCTTGGTGCCCGACAAAGTGCATGCAAACCGGGATGCGTGAGATCCTCATCCGCCTTGCCCAATTCGAGACGATGACGTGGGTGGAAATCAAATCCAAGACTGGAAGCCACACGGTGGGCGCCGAAGGCATCATCAAGCGTGCCCGCCAGCGATTGACTGATCGGAATTTGGAAGAGTGGGCGGATCATCTCACTTCTCTCCGCATGGGCGGAAAAGAACGCCTTTGGGGGTTTCTCCGTGCTGGTATCTTCCACGCGCTTTGGTGGGATCCCGAGCATGAGGTGTTTCCGTCAACGAAGAAACACACTTGAATGTGTCAAAAGCCCTTGCCCGTCTGGCATTACAAGGATTCAGGCTCAAGTTTGGTTTCTATCCATTCGGAATATGCTAAGGTTTCAGGTTTTGAAACCAGTCACCCGGATTTGTCCAAGAATCATCTTGATACTGACAGGGGAATCAACAGGTTTCGGTAAATTCCACGTAAACCCAGGAAATCCCGTTGACCCAGCAGAGGTGCCGAGGGGAAAGTGGAAAGCAATCGAAGGATTTCATTTCCAAGGATTTCTAGTCTCTCGTGTCAGAACTATGGCTCCTTTCGATTTGCTTTGCCGTCCCCAATCAATCCCCCACACCTATGAAAACCCTGACTCTCGCAATTTGCGCGCTGCTCCTTACCGGATTCCACGCGATCGCCGCAGCCACTCCGCTCTCACAAATCCAGGCCGGAATGCGGGACCGGCAGTATGAACAGGCTGTGACTCTCGCCGATCAGGCCATCGCCGCCAAAGACCCGGCCGCGGATCAGGCGCATTTCCTCAAAGCCACCGCCCTGTTTCACTTGAAGAAATTCGCCGAGGCGGAAGGGGTCGCGGATGGCTTGATCGCCGGGTTCCCCACATCGGATTGGCGTCACAAGGCGGTCTTCCTCAAGGCGCAATGCCTCATCGAGCGGAAGAAATTCGCCGAAGCCGCAGCGATCTACGCCTCCGAGTCCGCGCGCATCCTCGCTCCGGAGCGGAAACAGGAACTCGTGGGTGAAATCCTCCGGTTCGCCGAAAAACTTGAAGCAAAACCCGATCCCAACGTGCCCGACGCACCGCCGCCGAATTTCGGCAAGGCCTATTCACTCTACACCAAAGCGCTTGCGATGGAGTTGTCGCGCGAATTCCGCGACAGCATCGTCTTCCGCAAGGCGCGCGCCATTCAACAGGCGGGCAACGCCGCCCAGGCGACTCGGGATTTCCAGGCTTATCTCACTGAATATGACCCCGCTTGGACTGGTGCTGCGGGGTCGGGAGCGGCGCGCTTGCCGATGCAGAATCCGCCGCCTGCCGGCAAACACGTGG
>JBGSKP010000776.1:0-1691 GCA_041741175.1 Thiocapsa sp.
ACGCTTCGGTGGCCAACTCGCGCTGATCATCGTCGCGATGGTCTTCGCACGCACCGTCGCCATGCTCGCCAATCGCTGGCTCGATCGCGAGATCGACAGGCACAATCCGCGAACGGCGAAACGCGCACTCGCCAGTGGACAACTGGCACCCGCCGCAGCGATCATCGCGATGGCCACTTGCGCCATCGCCTTCGCGCTCGTCTGCAGCGCGTTCGGCTTCCTCTACAACAACTGGTGGCCGCTCATCCTCAGCCTGCCCGTTCTGGTCTGGATCTCCGCCTACGGCCTGCTGAAGCGCTTCACTGTGCTTTGTCACATCTATCTCGGATCAAGTCTTGCGATCAGTCCGATCGCCGCAGCGATCGCCATCAATCCTGAGTCGATCGTGCCCTGGTCCGCGGTGTTCCAGCCCGGCCTCTGGCTCCTCAGCGGCATGGTCCTGTGCTGGGTTGCAGGCTTCGACATCATCTACGCGCTGCAGGATGTGGACGTCGATCGCGCACAACAGCTCTTCAGTCTGCCTTCGCGCATCGGCGTGACGAAGGCCATGTGGGTCTCGCGAACACTGCACGCCATCGCGGCGGCTTGCCTCTTCGCGCTCGCGCTGACCGATCACCGATTCGGCATCCTGTTCCTCATCGGCTGCACGATCGCTGCCGCACTGCTGCTGTATGAGCATCTCACCGTTGCGCGGTGGGGCACAACGAGAATCGCCTTGGCGTTCTTCACGCTCAACGGCGTGATCAGTTGTCTGCTGGGCGTGCTCGGTGTTATTGACCTGACGCTCCTATGATGCCTGGAACCGACCACGACCGTCGGCATCCGCCAGATCGCCACTTGCTGGAGCGCCGGCCACCATGAAGAAACTCATCAAACTGCTCGCCATTCTCGTCGTTGTCGTCATCGTCGCGCTCGTCGCGGTGTTCTTCTACATCAATTCGATCGCCAAGACGGCTGTGGAGAAGGGCGGCACGTATGCCATGGGCGTCACCACCACGCTTGACAGCGCACGCGTCAAACCGCTGGCCGGGCAGTTCAAGATGGATGGCCTCACCGTCGCCAACCCCGAGGGGTACCAGACCAGCCACTTTCTCACGCTGGGCAAAGGCGATGTGGCGGTTTCGCTCGGCACGCTGATGAAGGACACGGTCACGTTGCCGCACCTCATGCTCAGCGACATCGACCTGAATCTGGAGAAGAAGGAAGGCAAGGCGAACTACCAAGCCATCCTGGACAACCTCAAGAAGTTGTCATCCGACAAGCCGGCCGATCCCAACGCGAAGAAGTACGTGATCGAAACCGTCGACATTCGCAACGTCGTCGCGCACGTCGATGTGATGGGCAAGAAGGTGGATGTGCCCATTGAAGCCATCACGCTGAAGAATGTCGGCTCTGACGGCAGCGGCGTCGATATGGGCCAACTCAGCGGCGTGGTGATGAAGTCCGTCTTCGCAGCCGTGGTGCAATCGGGCGGCGGGTTGATTCCCACCGAGATGCTCGGCGACCTTACCAACGGCCTGGCAGGATTGGCCGACCTCGACAAACTTGGCGAGATCGCCAACATCAAGGCCATCGGCGACATCGCGGGCAAGGCCGGCGAGGCGGCGAGCGAGATCGCCGGCAAGGCGGGCGAGGCTGTGGGTGGTGCAGGCAAGACCGCAGAAGACCTGGCGAACAAGGCCAAGGAAGGC
>JBGSKP010000777.1:0-3440 GCA_041741175.1 Thiocapsa sp.
ATCTGGGGAATCGCGGCGGTGTACGTTTCCTGCGCAGCCCTGCGGCTGGCGAGATTCAACGTGGAGATGGACAAGGCGCCGGTGAACGATCACAGCCTCTTCCGCGGCTTGCCTTCGCCCGGCGCTGCCGGCTGCGTGGCGAGTCTTGTGATTCTGCATCAACACCTGATGGTGGTGCGATTCGCAGGCGATGTGCCGCCGGTGTACGTGCAGGCGGCCGCACTTGGCATACCCGCGATCATGCTGTTGTGCGCATTCGGCATGGTCAGCGACATTCCGTATCTGCATTTCACCAACAGATTCGTGCGCGGCTCGCGCGACTTCGCGTACATCGTGCGCGTCGTGGTGGTGCTGGCAATTGCGATCTGGTGGTTTCAGGTAGTGCTGGCCCTGGCATTCACCGCGTATGCGATGAGCGGGCCCATCAAGTTGCTGATGATGTGGATGCGACGCGGCAAGCCGCACCGAAGCGCATCTTGAAGTTCACGCGCGCTGACTGCGTGACGATGGTCAGTCGATCTGCTGCACCCAGACCATCAGGCTGTTCTGCGGGTTGCCGCGTGTGATGACGCCGTACTGCTGCGTGTTTCGCCACTGCTCCTTGCCGCCAACGGTGATCGAAGCCTCAATCGCATAATTGTGATTCGGGTCGATCTTGTCGGCTGCCGCCGTGAGTACGAACGGCACAGGGACCTGGCCCGGCTTGGAGATGATCTGCTCCGAGAGCACGATGGGTGTTGCCGCATTCGAAACATCGACAAGCCGCACGGTGACGATCGACTTGGCGGGCAGGGCCATGCGCTCGCGATAGGTGATCACACCGGAGACTTTGACGCCGTCGCCGTAGTTCGACTTGGTGGTCCGCGCATGATTGGTGCTTGCGCAGCCAGCAACTGAAACGGCAACGGCGATGAACGACAGCAACATGATCAACGAGGCGAGGCGCATGTGATATTCCTGTTTCAAGGGTGCGGGCGAGCATGGTAACGCAAGTGAGGCAGGCAGGCATCAAGCCACATGCCTGAAGCCTTTTTCTCTCGACGCTCCTATTCTGTTCACTCCTCATGAGCCAATCACCGCCCAACCCTGCGTTTGTTCGCACGCGCTTCGCGCCTTCGCCCTCGGGCCACCTGCATGTCGGCGGAGCTCGCACAGCCCTGTTCTGCTGGGCGTATGCCAAGGGCAAGGCCAGTGCAGGCGATGGACGATTCATGTTGCGCATCGAGGACACCGATCAGAAGCGATCGTCCGATGCTGCGAGCATGGGGTTTCTCGAAGACATGAAGTGGCTCGGCATTCTCTGGGATGAAGGGCCGATTCTCGATGGGGTTGGTGGGGGGGAGGCCGGGCCGTACTTCCAGAGCGAGCGGCTCGACATTTACAACTCATACCTCGATCAACTGGTGCGCGAGGGCAAGGCTTATCCCGCCTTTGACGCCACCGAAGAGTTAATGGTGATGCGCGAGAAGGCCATGGCCGAGAAACGCAATCCGCGCTACGACCGTGCTGCGCTGAAACTCTCGTCCGACACGGTTGAGCAGTATTTGAAGGAAGGTCGGCCGCACGTCATTCGATTGAGACTGCCGGACGGATTTGCCTCGGTGACGGTGCGCGATCAGGTGCGTGGCGATGTCACCGTCAACGAAACCGAACTCGATGATTTCGTCATTCGCAAAGCCGATGGCTTTCCCACGTACCACCTGGCGGTCGTCGTCGATGATGAGTTGATGGGCGTGACGCACGTCATCCGCGCCCAGGAGCATCTCAACAACACGCACAAGCACGTGCTGCTCCAGCGGGCCTTGGGCTTCCGCACGCCGGTGTACGCGCACGTGTCGATCATCACGAATCCTGATGGTTCGAAGATGAGCAAGCGCGACAAGGACAAGGCTCTCCGCGCGGAAGTGAAGAAACGCACACCGCCGCTTGCGTCTTCGCCTGTGGATTCCAACGGCGCGCCCATCATCGCACCCGATCGCTGGACGTGGTGGCTCGCACACAAAGATCATCAACTCGATCTCGATGAAGCCGAGCGTCTCGCTGCTGCGCTCGGCGTGCATCTGCCGGAGATAAACGTCGATGACTTCCGCCGCAACGGCTACCTGCCGGAGGTGATGCTCAACTATCTCGCGCTGCTCGGCTGGAATCCGGGCGGCGATGTCGAGAAGTTCGATGTCGAGTTCCTCAAGGAGCGTTTCGATTTCGATCGCGTCATCAAGACGCCCGCCAAGTTTGACCGCGAGAAACTCCTGAGTTTCAACGGCGATGCGATCCAGGCGATGAGTGTCAGCGAACTTGCTGCACGACTTGAATCGCACGCGCTGCAGTATCACCCTGACTGGCATGCCAGATTCGCAGGCAAGTTGGGGGGCTGGGAATTGTTCGCGCGAGCCAATCAGACGCGGGCGAAGACATTGGAAGCGATGTTCCAGATGGATCGCTTCTTCCTTGTGGATGATGACGACCCGTCGCTGACGAGTCTCGATGCCAACGCACGCAAGGCTCTGGAAACCGGCTCGCCAACCGGTTTTGAACACGTCGAAGCGTTGCGTTCTATCCTTGCGAATGTTGAGCCATGGACGGTCGAAGCGATGGAGGCGGTTGTGAAGCGATACGCCGATGAGAAGGCTGAGGGCAAACTCGGCAAGGTCGCCCAGCCGCTGCGCATCGCGGTCACGGGCGGCACGGTCAGCCCAGCCATCTTCGACACACTCGCCATTCTCGGCCGTGACAGCACGCTTGCGCGCATCGAACGCTGCGTGGCGGTGATGGCGCGATGAAGGCCAAGACGGCTAAGATGTCCGCTTGAACCCGACTCCCTACAAGTTGCCCCACGACACACCGCCTGCGGCCGAATCCGCACCGACTCCGCCGATGGATTTCCTGCGCGAAATCGTCGAAGCCGACATTGCTTCAGGAAAGCACGGCGGCGCGAATGGGGGGGTGGTCACGCGCTTCCCACCTGAACCCAACGGCTTCTTGCACATCGGCCACGCGTCGTCGATCAATCTCAACTTCGGAATCGCAAGCGACTTCGACGGCAAATGCAACCTGCGCTTCGATGACACGAACCCCACCAAGGAAGAGCAGCGCTACATCGATGCGATCAAGGCAGACATTCGCTGGCTTGGTTTCGATTGGGGCGCGAATGAGTATCACGCATCCGACTACTTCGAGCAGTTGTACGAATGGGCAGTGCTGCTGATTCGCCACGGCAAGGCGTTCGTGTGCGATCTGAACGCCGACGAGATACGCCAGTCGCGCGGCACGCTGACCGAACCCGGTCGCAACAGCCCTTTCCGCGATCGCAGCGTCGAAGAGAACCTCGATCTCTTCGACCGCATGCGCAAGGGCGAATTCCCGGATGGTTCGCGCACACTTCGCGCCAAGATTGACATGAACGCGCCAAACCTGAACCTGCGCGATCCGGTGATGTACCG
>JBGSKP010000778.1:0-3148 GCA_041741175.1 Thiocapsa sp.
GCGCTGGACAAGGACACCCGGACCAAACTCGCCGCAAAACTCGCGGGCTTCACCGGCATCCCGGCCGAGACCTGGCTGAAACATGATCTCCGCATCAGCTCGACATTTTTCCGTGCCGAACTGCTCCGCGCCGAAGGAAAAGTCCTGGGACGCTTCGACGCGCGAGTGGCCTGGGATGCCACTGACAAGTCCGCTCCAAATCCGGAATACGATCCGTCGTATTCGCTGGCATTCGGAGCCTTCTCCACCGCGATGATGGATTACCTCGGGCGCGACCTCGGCTGGAAGGAAGACCAGCCTTACGAAATTCTAACAGGCAAGGTGCAGCCATGGAAATGGAGCACGAACAACGGAGTGGTCAATCTCAGCGACCGCCTCGCCACCGCCCTGCGGGACAATCCCCACCTCCGCGTGCTGGTAATGGGTGGATACACCGATCTTGCCACTCCTCCCGAAGGCGTCGCCTACTCGGTGCGTCACTTGTTGAACCTGCCGGAAGGGGCGAGGGACAATTTCACCACCACGTTTTATGACGGCGGTCACATGTTCTATCTGAACCCGCCCGACCTGAAGAAAACACGTGAGGATCTGGTGAAGTTTGTTCTCGGTGGGAATTCGTGACTCCCGCCCGCCAACCGGGGATGATCCGCATTCATCCCGAACGGGAAAATACTTCACGCGGGATGGGTCGGATCCAGCGGGAGCTGGCCGGTATCGCGCTTTGGTGGTGATGGGACTCCATGTCGCCATCATCACCAACACGACCCATGAAAACGAAAGCCGCACTTCTGTTATTGACCTCCACCCCCGTGCTCTGCGCCGGGACCCCGGAAACAATCGCTGCCCCTCCTCCCGCGGAGCAGTGGATCACCCCGCTCATCGACATCCGCGCCCGTTATGAATTCGGCGATGTCGATGGCTTCGATCCATCCCATGCCTTCACCGTGCGCGAGCGGCTCGGTTTGAAAACGATGGCTTGGAATGGATTCAGCGCCACCATCGAGGGTGAATTCTCCCAGGCCGTCGTCGATGATTACCATGGCGGCGCATTGGGCGCGGATCCATTCGATCCTGCAAACACGCTCATCGCCGATCCGGAAACCAACGAACTCAACCAGGCATTCCTACAATACGAGGGCTTTGACACGGTTGCCAAGCTCGGTCGCCAGCGGATCATTTATGACAACTCCGCCTTCATCGGCAATGTCGGCTGGAGACAGAACGAACAGACCTATGACGCGCTCTCGTTCACCAACAAGTCAATCGACAGCCTTACCTTCAACTATGCCTATCTCAACCAGGTGAACCGGATCTTCGGTTCCGATGCGGACGGCCCGCTGCTTCCCGTGCCGAACGTCGAGGACATCGGCGCGAGCGCGCACCTTCTCAACGGATCCTACAGCGGCATACAGGGAATCACACTCGGTGCCTATGCCTATATCATGAACTTCGAGGATCTCGGAGGCTGGGACAACAACACCTTCGGCATCAGCGCCAAGGGCAGCGCGCTCGGACTCGATCTGTATGGTGAACTCGCCTATCAGGACAAGGCGGGCGTGCTCGCGGACGAGGAGGCTCTTTACGCCCATTTCACCATCACGAAAACCATCGGTACCCAGGCGATCACGCTGGGTCTGGAGCATCTCGACGATGGTTTTAAAACGCCGCTCGCCACCGTGCACGCCTTCAACGGCTTTGCCGACGTCACCGATGGAGGCCGGATTTCCGGCGCACACAACGGCCTGACGGATCTATATGTTTCGCACACGATTCCGATCTTCTGGGGCATCAAGTGGACCAACTCGCTGCGCGCTCTCGGAGACAACGAAATCTCAACCGGATACGGATGGGAGTTTGATTCCGTTCTCGCCAGGAAGTTCAATAACAACTTCACCGCCATTGCGAAGTTCGCCCAGTTTGAATCCGAAGGCGATGCCTACTCGGTCGCTGGTGCGCTGCCAACCGCCTCGCGTTTCTCGCTGGAGCTGAACTACATGTTCTGATCCTGCCCGAAGTATGACAATTCGAGCTATCAAGCCGTCGCGTTGATTCGCGGCGGCTGCTCGCTTTTGATCGAAGCACCACCCGAGGGCATTGCAGCGAAGGCCATTTCGCAGAGGCCGATGAAAGCTTCCTCTACCAGACTGGGCTCGCGTTTTGATGAATGGAACACTCCCCATTCGCGCTCGATGCCCGGTCCTTCGAAATTGACCACCTTCAGGCTGCCATCCTCAATTTCACGCGATGCCACCCACGGCGCCACGAGGCCCACACCGATTCCGAGTTTCGCCATTTCCTTGATGGCCTGCATGTCGCCAAGCACCAGCGGCCGCTTGCCCCGCCCTCCTTCCTGTTCGAGCCACTCTTCGATCAACCGATGGGTTTCCGTGGCTTTTGCATAGATGATGAACTGGTGGTCGTTGATCGTGGATTGGACCGTTGCGTCGTTCACCGCCCATGGATGGAACGGAGAAACGACAAATGCCAGGCGGTCCCTGAACATCGGCCGGTACCCTTCTTCACTGCGGCCACGAGGCTTGAGACCCACGACAAGATCCAGGTCCGAACCTGCGAGGCGGTCCAGCATCAAAGTGGTGTCCCCGGCTTCGATCATCGGCTCACAGCGCGGGAAACAATCGCGAAACTCACGCAGGACTGATGGAATCAACACATGACAAAGCGTGTGGGGAGCGCCGATCCGAATGCGCGTCTGTCCCCAGCGGCGCAGTCCATCGAGATCCCTTCCGGCTTGTTCGAGCTCGAAGATCACCCGCTTGCAACGTTTCAGGAGAAGCTCTCCTTCGGAGGTCACCACCACCCGTTTGCCCGTGCGGTCGAGGAGCTTGCAGGAGAGTTGTTCCTCCAAGGTCCGCAGTGAATGACTCACGGCGGACTGGGTCACAAAAATCCTGCGGGCGGCGAGCGTGAAGCTCCCCTCCTCGGCCACGGCAACAAAAGCCCTCAGTTGTCTCAAATCAGGAACCCAGTCCATAATACAATGAATGGACCTCATTGAGAGCCCGGTAGAAAAAGAGCAGGGCTTATGCCAAAACCGCGCAATTGGCATTCCACGCGCTTATGACGGCGGATGGAAGACACTTCAATCCACCGACAGAGCCACCGTTTCCCGATCCGCCTTGGATTCGTG
>JBGSKP010000779.1:0-3390 GCA_041741175.1 Thiocapsa sp.
TGCTAGATATCATCGGTTCCGAAGACTTCTACGGCGACATGGACTTCAAGCTCTGCGGCACCAGCGAAGGTGTCACTGGCTATCAGCTCGACCTCAAGCTCCCCGGTCTCCCGATCGCGATGCTTGAAGAAGCCATCCACATCGCCAAAGCCGGCCGCGGCAAGGTGCTTGAGAAAATGGCCGAGTCCATCAGCACTCACGCCGAACTCAGCCCGCACGCCCCGCGCATCGTCACCGTCAAGATCCCCGCGGATCGCATCGGCGAACTCATCGGGCCTGGTGGCAAGAACATCAAGGGCATCCAGGCCGAGTCCGGCGCCGAGATCAACATTGAGGACGACGGCACCGTTCACATCTACGCCTCCAAGGCGGAAGGTCTGGAGCGCGCCAAGTCGATGATCGAGCGCATGTTCCAGGAGATCGAAGTGGGCAAGGTTTACACCGGCAAGATCGTTTCCATCACCGCCTTTGGCGCGTTCATGGAAGTTCTGCCCGGCAAGGACGGCCTCATCCACGTCTCCGAACTCGCCGAAGGCCGCACCGAAAACGTCGAGGACGTGGTCAAAAAAGGCCAGGTCATCACCGCCAAGTGCCTCGGAGTCGACGAAAAAGGCCGCGTGAAAATGTCACGCCGCGCCTGGCTCCGCGACCAGAAGGTCGCCGAAGCGGAAGTGCAGGAAACCACCACCCCGCTCGTAGGAGAATAACTCAAGGAGCGTGGGCGTCCCGCCCACTGTCTTCCTCATCACCAAACCGGCGTCCCCGCAAGGGAACGCCGGTTTTTTCGTAAACTGGAGCGCGGGATTCACTCGGGAGCAGTTTGCAGAGGCAGCCGGATCCTCCGTTGAGTTCATCAGTCTGGTCGAGCGAGAGGTGAATTCCCCAACCAATGCCGGGATAGAGCGAATCAAGCGCAGATCGGATTCCAGCCAGCAGCGGCGGTATATTACCCGAATCACGGAAACCCGAATTCCGGGATCCTCGCATAACCCAGCGTTTCCATTCCATCGCGCAGCGGAAATGAAAGCTCGCCCGGATAAACCAGATAGACCTTTTCCAGTTCCAGATCCGCTTTTGCAATGGTCATGGAATGGGTGACACTGGGTTTTTCCGTCACTTTGAACTCAAATCCATAGCGTTTGCCGCCGCGCTCGACGATGAGATCGATTTCCGCCCCGCCATGTGTTCCCCAGAAGAAAATTTCGTCCGGTTCGAGGTCCAACACCGAGCAGAGTTGCTCCAGCGCGAAGCCTTCCCAGGACGCACCGTAGCGTGGATTGGATTGAAGGTCAGAGAGTGTCTCGATCTGGAGCAGGCTGTGCAGCAGCCCGGAATCCCGCAGATAGACTTTGGGGGCCTTGATCACCCGTTTTTTCAGATTGGTGACGAAGGGCGGCAACTGGCGCATCACATACGAATCGGTTAGAATGTCCAGATACGAGCGTGCCGTGGTGTGGGAGATATCGAGCGACTTGGCAATGGCCGAGCTGTTCCATGTCTGGCCGTGATAGTGGGCCGCCATGATCCAGAAGCGGCGGAGGCGCTCCGGAGAAACGTCGATCCCAAAACTAGGGATGTCCTGATGAAGAAATGTCTGAACGAAAGAACGGCGCCACCGGCTGCTCACCTCATCGGAAGCCGCCAAATAGGATTCCGGAAAGCCCCCGCGGAGCCACAGCCGGTTGCGGGTAGCGGTACCGACCTCTCCACAATTCAGCCCGCCCATGTGGATGAAATTCACCCGGCCCGCCAGCGATTCGGATGCGCCCTTCATCAACTGCGGCGAGGCGCTGCCGAGAATCAGAAAACGTGCGGGCTGGTCCTTGCGATCGGCGAGCACCCGGAGAATCGGGAAAAGTTCAGGTTGGTGCTGGAACTCATCGATGATCACCAGCCCGGTCAGGATTCCGAGCACGTCCCGGGGATTCTGAAGGCGTGCCTGATCCAGCGGATCCTCCAGATCGAAATAGTTCTCGCGCGGCACGTCAAAAGTTCGGGCCAGCGTGGTCTTTCCGCATTGCCTCGACCCCAAAAGCGCCGTCAACCGGAAGTGCTCAATCGAGTCATTGAGGTGTTTGGTCAGAGATTGGCGATCGATTTCGATCATATTTCACGCAAATTGCCATCCATGATTTCAAATTTCAAGATAAATCCTGATGTTTCGGCGCGTTTATGGGGGTGCTCCCCGGCAAGAACAGCCTCATCCATTTCGTCAAACGAATCGATACTTTGAATGCAGCGGACGCCGAAGCTCTCCATTCTCGCGCTCGGCCCGCATCTGTTCGTAGTCCAACTCGAGACGGAGCCAGAAGCCGGGCGAGGTTCCGAAGTAGCGGCTCATCTTCATGCCAGGTGAGATGGATGGAATCATGAGGCAAGCAGTTTTAATTTCAGGCCGGCCTTTTCGAAGTTTTTGAAGTCGCTGTCCACTGTCACGAACTCGGCATCATGGCCGATGGCGAAGGCGGCGAGATAGGCGTCGGTCCAGACCTTGGGCGAGGCGGAGGGGAGGCAGGCTAAGGAATGCCAAATCTCCGAAAAGCCCTTGGGTTCATCGAGCCAGAGGATTTGAGGAAGGGCGAGAAGGTCCTGGCATTTTAACCACGCGGCGGAGTTGGTGATCAGCGGGCTATCGTAGGTCCGCTGGATGATGGGAGTGCTGACGAGGCGGAGAAACGCCTGCTGGGTCACCCGGCAAAACGCAGCGGGTTGTGCCGAGTCGCGGGCCTTGAAGTGCCGCGAGGCAATGCTGTGGTGCGGATGGGCGGCAAAAGCGAGCGCCACCCAGAGATTGGCATCATAGAGAAAGACCAAGGCGCTGGAGATCCTCCTGGTGCAGGGTTTCTTGTTCGATGGCGAGCAACTTTCCGGTGCTCATTCGTGAGGCGGGAGCGGACTTGGGCGAGGGAAACAACGGGAGCTTGATCGCGGCTTTCCTCGGGGATGGAAAGGGCGGGGAGATTTTTTCGGAATTCAGTCCCCGTTTCAGGAGGTCCGCCGCCACGTCCTTGAGCTTGCGCCCTTCATGAACCGCGAGAAGCTTCATTTCCCGCACCAGATCCGGGGGTAAATCAATCGTCGTCTTCATGCGGCAAGCTTGCTGGATTGCTGGTTCGCTGTCAAATTATGAAACGGGACGAGACGATTGCGAAGTTGCATTACTCCCGACATCCGCACTCCCACGCCAACATGCCGCATGGGCCCGGCAACTTTCATCGCTGCAAACCCGCCGGCTTTGCGACGTATTCATCCATGGCATCCAACGCATCCCGCCATGAATCCAAACCCTGACTTGTCACGCCGCCGTTTTCTCGCCACCACGCTGGCCTCCACCGCTGCAGCCAGCCTTGTCCCGTCCACCGGCAGCCGGGCCGCCGCCGATGAGCCAGC
>JBGSKP010000780.1:0-1531 GCA_041741175.1 Thiocapsa sp.
CTGATCCCTTCGCCCCGATGCCGCTATTTACAACCCCGCTGTTTACCGCGGTATTGAGCGGCTACGAGCAATATCGCCAGGGCTTGCTCGACGAGATCACCGAAGCCCGGCGCTCGTCACCTGGGATCACGCGGAGCAACCGCGGCGGCTGGCATTCTGGCCCCGAGTTCCTCGCCAGACGCAGCGAACCCATCGCGTGGATGCTGCAAAACGTCGTCACCTACGCCCGCCGCGCGCTGGCTCCCTACTATGGCGCGTTCGCGAGCAGCGAGCTCAAGCTCGGCCACTACTGGGCCAACGTTCTGCCCGCGGGCGCATGGAACGCGCCGCACCACCACCACCCTCAGCACTGGTCGGGCGTCTACTACGTCTCCGTGCCGACCGATCCCCCAGGGTCTGCAGATTACAGCGGCATGATCGAGTTCCTCAACCCCAACATCCTGCAGAGCCAGTGGGGACAAGGCAGCTTCGCCTATCGGCCGCGAGAGGGCCTCACGCTGCTGTTTCCCTCCTCCATCGTCCACCTCGTGCACCCGCACACAGGCGAAGGAGATCGGGTCTCGATCGCCTACAACCTCAACGTCGTGCCGCGCGCAGCCGCGCCATAGAGCGGGCACACGGAGGTGCAATGAGCGCAGCAGACAACGGAGCTGTCGAGGTCAACGATCGCGAGGAGCTGATCTACCTGCTGACCGAGGCCGCCGAGTTCGAACACACCGTGATGTGCTCCTACCTCTACGCGATGTGGACGCTCAAGCGCGCTCCCGCAGAGGATCTGACCGAACAGGAGCTCTCGCTCGTCGATCGCTGGCGCGCGCAGCTGCGGAAGGTCGCGCTCGAAGAGATGCTGCACCTCACGCTGGTTAACAACCTGCTCGTCTCGATCGGAGCGGCTCCTCATCTGTGGCGCCCGCCCTTTCCCGTGCCCAGAGGGCTCTTCCCCGCGGATGTGCTGCTGAACCTCTCGCCATTTTCGGATGCCGCCCTCGATCACTTCGTCTTTCTCGAGCGCCCCGAGGGGATCACTCTCGTCGATGGTGCGGGCTTCGAGCACATTGATCACTACCGCCGCTTGACCGCGCCCGATCTGCTGTCGCCGGCACCTGTCGACTACGACTCCCAGGGGCACCTCTACCACGCGATCGCACGAGGGATCGTGCGCTTGGCAGACGAGCTTGGCGAGCAGGGACTGTTCGTGGGTCACCCAGACGCGCAGGTGGGCGCTCTAGACTTCGGCCTGCCCGGTCTGTTCGTCATCCAAGGCACGAGCAGCGCGCTGTCTGCCATCGAAGAGATCGTCATCCAGGGAGAGGGCGCACCCGCGCACAGCGAGAGCTCCCACTATGCGCGCTTCCAAAACGTGCGCGACGAGCTGCGTGCCGCGCGCAGTGCGCGTGCAGACTTCGAACCTGCACACGCTTCAGCGGTCAACCCCGTCCTCTCGGGTCTGGTCGCTGATGGCGCGGTCCGCATCGAACACCCCGATACGCGGCGCATCGTCGACCTCGGAGACTCGATCTATACGCTGATG
>JBGSKP010000781.1:0-2886 GCA_041741175.1 Thiocapsa sp.
CTGCTCGCTGCCGCCGCGCTGCAGCCGGGTGCTGCAGAGTTGCGGCTGGTCCACCGCTTGATCGCGGCGGCACTCGAGCGCTGACGACCTCAGATCGCTCAGCGGTGGGGGACCTCTGTGAGCTTGAGCGACGAGATGAGGACAGCCTCCAACGGGTCGACCTCCGCACGAAACCAGTGCTTTACGTAATCCCGACTCGCCATGGTCTCGACATCGACAGCGGGAACACCGCAGCGCGCAAGCGCATCGCGAAAGGTTGGATCGTCGGGGTAGCAATAGATCAGCCCGTCGTGATCGAGCACGACCTGTTCTTGCAGCGAGCCCCGAATCCAAACCTCGCAGCGGGCATCGCTGTAGACGAGCGGCCCAACATCGCGCAGCGCATCGAGCACGCGCTGATGTCCGAGGCCGAGCGCGACGAAGTCTCGCGGAGGAGAACCCTGGGGGCGAGGGGCCTTCCGATCGATCTGTTGGCGGTAGAGAAGGCCGACCGGGGGCGAAAGCGCCTCGATCAGCGCCGCGTGGACCACGGGCAGCTGCTCTGGAGGGACCGAGACCACGATACGTGTCTCTCCGCCCGCTGTGGCCTCGGCAGACCAACCGGGCAGCACCACAAAACCATCGGGTGCCCCATCGATGGTGACCGATTCGGCCTTGGGTCCAGAGACGAGGGCTTCGGTTGTGTCGTTCACGGGCGCTCCGCGTCGAGGATCTGCTGGGTCGATGCGTTGACCGGCTCGCTCGTGTAACCCGGCGGCCCCATGTCTCGCAGCGCGATAGTCAGCTGCATGGAGCGGACGTGCGCAATCTGACCGATCGCGTGGCGGTGGTGACGGGTGCGGCATCAGGCATCGGACGAGCGCTGTCGCTCGAGCTCGCGAAGAGAGGCTGCCACCTGGCCATCACGGATCGCACGACCGCACCATTGTCGCCAGTGGCCGATCAGATACGGCAGATGGGGCGCCGGGTCTCGACGCACGGGTTCGATGTCTCGGACAGGACTGCCTGGCCGCGCTTCATCTCCGAGCTGACCGCCGCACACAGCGCAGCGCACCTGCTCGTCAACAACGCAGGCGTCTCCCTGACTGGACCGTTCGCGTCCTGCTCCATCGACGACATCGACTGGCAGATCAAGGTCAACCTGTGGGGGGTGGTCTATGGCTGCCACTTCCTGATGCCGATGCTGCGCGCCCAAGAGGAAGCTCATATCGTCAACATCTCGTCGATCTTCGGCATCATCTCCGTCCCGGAGAGCGCAGCGTATTGCATGTCGAAGCACGCGGTGCGCTCGCTGTCCGAGTCGCTCGAGATGGAGCTATGGGACAGCTCCATCCGAGTGAGCTCGGTGCATCCAGGGGCTGTCGCGACGCGCATTGTAGAGGACGGCCGCTACCGTGCTGGCGGATATGTGGGAGAGGAGGAGTCGAAGAAGCTGATCGCGAGGGGAATCGCACCTTCTGAAGCTGCGATCATCGTAGCCGATGGTATCCAACGGGATCAACGGAGGATCCTCGTCGGCCGAGATGCGGCCTGGCTGGCGCGTATGCAGCGCTGGATGCCTGTGTGGTATCGAAACCTCGTGGCCCTCTGGCACCGACGCAACCGTTCGGATGCAGCCTTCGCAGGCACCAAGGGGACCCCCGATGTTTCGGATCCGTGACATCGCCATCGATCCTCCGCTCGTGCTCGCGCCCATGGAGGGGGTCACCGATCTGACGTTTCGGAGGCTGATCCGAAGCATTGGCGGCTGCGGCTTGACCGTCACCGAGTTCATCCCGGCGGGGCAGCTCGCGGGGAAGCACCGCGTCGCGCTGCGCACGGCAGAGTTCGACGCAGACGAGCGCCCTGTCAGCATCCAGCTGTACGGCCGCGATCCCGAACTGCTCGCGGACGGCGCACGCTACGTACAAGATCTCGGCGCAGACATCGTGGATCTGAACATGGGCTGCCCGAGCAAGAAAGTGTGTGCTCACTCGGGTGGATCGGCCCTGCTCAGAGACGAGGCTCTGGCCAGGCGCATCGTATCGGCCATCCGGGGCGCGACCACGCTGCCCTTCACCGTCAAGATGCGCGCGGGCTGGGATCCCGATCATCGCAACGCGCCAGAGATCGCAGCGATGTGCGAAGGGGAGGGGGTCGAGGGGCTCGCTGTGCATTGGCGCACCCGCACTGACGGATATGGCGGCACCCGCACCCTGCAGACCATCCGCGATGTCGTCGAGCGCGTGAAGATCCCCGTGCTCGCCAACGGAGACATCACCGATGCCCAGACAGCGCTCGACACGCAGCGCCAGACTGGGGCGGCCGGTCTGATGATCGGTCGAGGTGCCATCCGCGACCCGTGGGTCTTCCGTCGGATCGCGTGCGCGCTGGTGGGCCAGCCGCCGCTGCAGGTCGACGACGACGAGCGCGAACGGGTGCTGCTCGCCTACTATGCGACCGTACGAGCGCTGTTCGACAGCGACAAGGGCGCGCTCGGACGGATGAAGAAGATCGCGAAGTATTTTTGCGATGGGATCGCAGGGGGCGAACCTCTGCGGCAGGCCATCTTGCATGCGCGCACGCCAGACGAAGCGACCGAGCAGATCAGCGCGTTCTTCGCTGCCCGGCGACATCGACTACAACAGCAGCCCGATCAACAGACCCAGCACCATGCCTAACGCGAGCGCTCCAGCGCTCGCACCGATGATCACGGTCCCGACTGCTCCTGCCACCACAGGTGCCACCGCACGCCTGTCGCGCCCCATCGCGGAAGGAACAGTCGCTGCGGGAACAGATGCAGACGACGCGCTCGGTCGCTCGGTGCGCGGGGGCGCTGAGCTCGGAGAGGGGACGGCGACGATGGGGGTCGCGCCGAGTGCGGCCTGCGGCGGTGCGCCGGGAGCG
>JBGSKP010000782.1:0-1538 GCA_041741175.1 Thiocapsa sp.
CCCGCTACCTGTCCCCGGGCGGTCAGGGCATCCGCCTCGATTCCTGCCTGACGGCCGGTTACGAGTTTCCCACCCAGTACGATTCCGCCGGCGCGCTGCTGATCTCCTACGGCCGCAACTGGCCCAAGGTCGTGGCCGTCATGGAACGGGCGCTTCGCGAATACATCATCGGCGGGCTCAAGACCACGATCCCCTTCCACCGCCAGATCCTGCGCCATCCGGAATTTATGAAGGGTGAGTTCGACACCAAGTTCATCACCCAAAATCCCTATCTGCTCAATTACCAGGACGAGGAGCCCGAGGCCATGCGCTTGTCCTGGCTGGTGGCCGAGATTTCGGCCCGGGGCTACAATCCCCACGTCCAGCTGGGCAAATACCGGGGTCGTGAGGACTACCGCCTGGGCCGCTTCCGGCCCCACATGCCCGAGGTGGATCTGCGCTCCCCGGAAAATCCCTATCCGCGCGGCGACCGCCAGGCCGTCCTCGACATGGTGCGCGATTCGGGCAAGGTCCATTTTGTCGATACCACCACCCGCGACATCACCCAGTCCAACAGCGGCAACCGCTTCCGGCTGGCCGAGGACGAGCTGGTGGGGCCCTACCTCGACAACTGCGGCTTTTTCTCGCTGGAAAACGGCGGCGGTGCGCACTTCCACGTGGCCATGATGGCCAACATGACCTACCCCTTCTCCGAGGCGGCCAAGTGGAACGAATTTGCGCCAAAGACCATGAAGCAGCTGCTTATTCGCTCCACCAACGTGCTTGGCTACAAGCCCCAGCCGCGAAATCTCATGCGGATGACGGGCGAGATGATCTGCGAGCACTACGATATCATTCGCTGCTTTGATTTCCTGAATCATATCGACAACATGTATCCCTTTGCCGAGGTCGCCCTGTCACGGCCGGGCATCATCTTCGAGCCGGCCATCTCCCTGTCCTACGCCCGGGGCTTTGATGTTCCCCATTACCTCGGCGTGCTGGAAGCCATCCTGGAGCAGACCGCCAAGGCCGGCGGCATGACCAAGGCCAAGGCCGCCAAGAGCATCATCTTGTGCCTGAAAGATATGGCCGGCATGTGTCCGCCGCGTTTCGTCAAGGCGCTGGTTTCCGCCATCCGCAAAGCCTACCCCGATCTCGTTGTCGATTATCACCGCCACTACACCGACGGCCTTTTCGTGCCGGCCGTGGGTGCTGCCGCCGAAGCCGGCTGTCACATCGTCGACACGGCCATTGGTGCCTCGGTGCGCTGGTACGGCCAGGGCGAGGTGCTCGGCACGGCCGCTTACATCGAGGAAGACCTGGGCGTGCCCGTGGCGCTGACCAAGGAAAACAAGGACATGGTCCGGGCCGCCAACTTCGTGCTCAAGCAGGTCATGCCCTATTACGACCGCTACACCGCCCCGTATTTCCAGGGCATCGACTACGATGTGGTGGGCCACGCCATGCCCGGCGGGGCCACCAGCTCCTCCCAGGAAGGGGCCATGAAGCAGGGCTACATCCACCTGCTTCCCTACATGCTCACCTTCCTGGCCGGCACC
>JBGSKP010000783.1:0-1914 GCA_041741175.1 Thiocapsa sp.
GCAGGCGCCTGTTCACGTCGTACACGCTGTGAGGTTGAGTGGAATCGGACAAGATTCCGCGTTCCGCCGTGCGGTGCGCGGAGCAGGTGGACGAACAGCGTTTTGCCTCCGGCAAACGACTGTTTCTCGGTCGCAGGCAACTGTTTCGTGCCGGGAAACAGTTCCTTTGCGCGAGGAAAGAGATGTTTTACGCCGGGAAAGAACTGTTTTGCGCCAGGCGACGACTGTTTGCCGGCGGCAATATGGTGCTTCCTGGCGCAAAAGAGATGTTGTGCGCGAGGAAAGAGATGTCTTGGGCCGGGAATGATCTGCTTTGCGCCGGGCGATGGACACTTCCTCCCCTCCCACGGATGTTCCCCGCCGGCAATGAGATGGTTCCCGGTCTCAATCGATCATGGCAGAGCGCAGTTATGCAGAGGTACGAGTGGCACCTGACCGACGTGCAGCGCATCAAACACCCGCGGCCCCACCCCCCCGAAGCCGCGCGGCCGCCCCCAGTGGGGGGCCGGTTTGGTTCAGGCCGTTTCGACAAGCGGTAGGTTTCTCTGCAGGCTGCCCACCCACGCTACTTGTTATCCCTTCTTCCCGACAAGTGCGATGAATGACACTTGTCGATAAAACGTCAAGCCCCAAGCGGAAGAATTGGCATCATCACTTGCACGCATCCATCGATAAGCGAAGTCACCACGTGCTACCTGTCTAGGTGAAGCACGCGAGAGGGGCAACAAGATCGTGTTGTGAAGTTCCTGAAAAACATCTGCTGGGGTATCGGCCAACGAGTCATCACTATGGACCTGCACGTCGTAGTACGGCTTGACTCTCTGTTTCGTTTCGTGGTAGACCAATCCCCTGACCGTCCGTTCCACAACTCGGAACAGTCGGCGCAGATCCACGTCGAATGCAAGATGCTGGTCGACGCTTCCGCTCTCCATTTCTACACATGCAGGGCGACAATCGGCTAGAAACGCCTTGCGAAGCCCCGTTGCCTCCGACCGTTCCAATGACCTGAGAATCGACTTCCTAGCTTGTCGAGCGCTCCCGTTGTCCGCTACCTGTTCACTCATACAAATCTTGAGTCGGAAGTACTCATCGTCCTTTGACGTTTGGCGGTGACATGCGGGACAGGCGGGGACGGTGATGAGGTCGTTCGGGCGCGGCTTCGGGAAGAGATTCTTCGGCGGAACGTGATCGTCTTCGAGCATTCCGCTGGCGCCACAGTATGCACATTTGTCACGTCGCTCGCGCATGTGTGAATGGACATGTTAGGGTTGGTGATCAACGGGTATCCAAACTCACCCCCGCAAGCCGCGCGGCCGGCCCCTGCGGGTGTGGCATGCGGCCCCCGAATGGCCGAGTTTCATTATGGCGTTGGATTGGGGACCGTCCGGGGTTTGTGATTATTCTACCGTGTGAGCCGCTTCGGCCACCCGTCGTACGTCGTAACGAATTCGTACCGCTGAGGTGGCAGGCGTTCCTTTGCCGGGTTCTCGCTGATGTAGTCGATGCGCCGCAGAATGTCATCCGGCGAGTAGCAGTACGCCGCGTACGGCCGCTGCGAGATCACGGGATGATCCGAATCGAGTCGCAACGGTGGGAATGAGCGCAGCGCCTCGCGGGCCGCGGCGGCGAAATGCTCGAACATGATCTGGTACGTGTCACGATGCCTGCGAATCAACAGGTGCGCATGGTTCTTGAGTATCGCGCACGCATAACACGTATAGCGATGGCGGTGCACGACTTGGCCGAACGCGTCAGCCACGACTTGTCTCGTCGCATCGTCCAGCCAGATGACGGGGCAATTCAGCAGCGGCTGCACCTCGCGGTGATACGCGCGGAGTTCAGCCCGCGTTGGCTGCAGATGCGCGGGCTTGCGGCCGTGATGGATGGGGCCGAGCGCGTCGAACTTGTCATCGT
>JBGSKP010000784.1:0-2061 GCA_041741175.1 Thiocapsa sp.
TGGGAGGGCGGTCTATTTGCCTTACCATCTAAGTGAATCTGTGCGGGAGGGGAGTGATAAAATTTCGCAGACGTACGAGACAGACAATCCTTTGGCTACGATTCTCGCGAAGGTCCTGTACCCTGCCATCACACAAGTGATCATCGCGGAAGAGAGGGTTGTCACTTGGCACAATCGATTGATGACCATGGAAGCATTACGGCAGTATGCTAGCGAGCATAACAATACTCTGCCAAAGACACTTGATGAACTCGACAATTTGCCAGCGATGCTAGATACCTTCACCGGACAACTAATTCAGTATCAGCGGTTGGAAGAAGGCAATCATACCGCAGCGATTTTGACTGTCCAAGTTCCAGCCATCTCATCAAGCGAAAATTCGTTGCGTATCCAAATCAAACAATAGCCCATGGAAGTCATCGGAGATCACTATGAAAACAATTCTGTTGCAGCTTATATGCATAATCTACCTGTCGACCAATGTATCGCTCTCGCAGGCTCAAAGCGTGCTCGAAGCAGAGCACGCAGCAATTGCCCCCTACCTTAAATCGGATGTGCGTATGGTTGCATGGCTTGACGTTGAACAAATCAGGCTGGATGAACTGACGAAGACCTTCCAAAATCTCACCGGGGACAAAGTCCCGGAACAAGCGATACAAACCGCGCGTTCTTGGCAGCAGGCTTTGCGCGAATGCGAAGTCAGACGTGTCTATTTTCTATCAGGAGTCGCAGCCGTGCTGGGCAATACGAGCGAGATTGTTGCTGTATTGCCCTGCAAGAATCCTTCGCCATGCATCGAGAAGCTTGGCGCGATCGATGGCACAAAAGGAATTACGTTTGGGCAAGATGCTAATGCGGTATTCGCAACGCTGGGAACCGCTCAAAGGCTCGATCAGATGATGGTTCAGGCCTCCAAACCGACAGAATCGCTCGTTGAAGCGATCAAAGAATGCCAAGGGCACCATGGCTTTGCATGCTCAATTCCTCGGGAATATGTTGAGGTGTTGTTAAAGATGACGCCTAACGAAGAACAAACTCGAAAGGCTCGTGAATTCTTGACAGCAATTCAAACTTTGCGTTGGTTCAGCCTTTCCCAAGATCATGGCGACGAAAGAATCATTGGTACCGCCGAATTTGAAACGCCCGTCAATGCTTTAGAGTTTGCCAATCTGGTCAATCAATTTGTAAATGAAACTCTCGAGAGCGAGTCAGCATCGGCGCTGCTTGTTGCCGAGGGTGCACGAGTGACAATCTCAAAGCAAGGGCAGGCTGAACTTATTCCGTTGATTGCAGCGAAAGCAAAAGAAGAAGCACAGCAGCGGGAAGAGATGCAAGACCTACGTCAGATCGGTCTCGCATTTCACAATTTCGTAGCAGCCAAAAATACTTTCCCGCCTCAAGCCTTAACGGACGCAACGGGCAAGCGTTTGCTAAGTTGGCGAGTGTTGCTTCTGCCTTACCTTGGGCACAAGGACTTATACGATCAATTCCATTTAGATGAAGCATGGGACAGTGAGCATAACCAAAATTTGATCCAAAAGATGCCTGTGGTATTCGGCGACAATACAGCTCAAGGAAAGACTCGCTATTTGGCTGTGCTAACCAAGAACTCTGCGCTGGGGCAACCAGGCGCACCTGTCAGTTTTAGCGGCGTCACTGATGGGACGAGCATAACCGTCTGGGTGGTGAAATCCGCACCGAGTCAAGAAGTGGTGTGGACCAAGCCTGAAGATCTTACCGTGAATGAGACGGATCCTTTCGTTGGTCTAACGGCCGATGGGGAAAATACGTTCCTCGCGGGCTTCGTCGATGGATCTATACGGCGACTCAATTCTGAGATTTCACCAGTGACAATCATGGCGCTTTTTTCGATGAACGGAGGAGAGCAAATTTCATTCGAGGATTTTGAGCCGCAGCAATAGGTCTTGCGACAATCCCAATACCAGTCGCACTCTTCCAGCGATTGGACCGGTATCTAGATCGGTCAGTAAATATTAGCAACTTGACGTTTATCTCTTAAGCGTCGTGCTTGGCTGCATTCAGACGTGCGCAAACAGTGCA
>JBGSKP010000785.1:0-2072 GCA_041741175.1 Thiocapsa sp.
CCTCGCACCCGCGAAAGAGACCTTCGGGTTGGCCACGCTCGCAGAGTCGCCAACGGGGTTTCATAAATATGATGCGCATCTGTTCGCCGCCTTCTACGTGCTGTTCCACGATGCCTATCTCGGTGACGGGGATGCGCTGACTCGACCCGAGCGCGAGATCGTGGCCACCGCGGTCTCGGTCTCCAATCGCTGCTACTTCTGTGTGCACGTACACTCGCGTTTGGTGCGCGCATCGAACGCGGGGGTTGGCACGGACGAGCTCATCCTCGAGCGGCGCGTCGACGAGATCGCAGATCCGAGGGAGCGCGAGCTCGCCCGGTACGGCTTGCTCTCCAAGAAGCCCGACGAGTTGATCATCCGCGATCCCCCCTTCAGCGCAGCGGAGGTCTCCGATGCCGCTGTGCTCGCGCTGGGCTTTCACTACCTCAACCGGGTCCTCGACGCGGTGGGCCTCAAGGAGGGCCTCAAGCGAACGGTCCTCTCCAATCCACCTCCCTTTGTCCTCGCTCAAGCGCTCGGTTTGAAGCGAAGCTTCGCGCCCGGCAGCGCGTATGCACGCGTGATCGCCTCGAACCTCACCTTGCCCATCCAGATGGACGATGAGGATCGAAACACCATCCTCCGGATCACACGCGGCCGCGCGGCGGTCGCCGATCCCATCCTGTTTGCGTGGTCGAACATCCAAGCGGTCGCCGAGGAGCTGTTCGATGTCGAAGTGCTCGACACGATCCGCAACCACCTCGCGGGGTGGGATAGCCTTGGGACTTCGATGGGTATGGAGTGGGCTGACGAGGCCGTGACAGGGCTGGAGTCCCCCGAGAATCGGGCGCTGGCGCGTCAAGGGATCATCGTTGCACGGGAGGCGTTTCGGATCTCGCGCCCCGAGCTGTTCGATGTTTGCGGTCGAGACCAACGCCGTCAGCTCGCGCTGGTGTGCTATTCGGCCTTCGCAGCTGCCCTTCGGATCTGCGAGTGGCTCGTCATCCCCGAAGAGTAGGGAGGGATCGGCGCCGGAGGATCCAGGTTTTGGTTGACGGAATCCGGGTTCTCTTTCGATGTAATAGAGGTGTAATACAGTTGGAGAGTTCGATTACTAGGGGCTGTCGTCGTGCTGTGACAGCTCGCGATGGTTTGCCCCAAGCAATACAACTCGTGATCAAGGCTACACTGAGTTTGTAATCGCAGGGTTTGTACACGCAGGGTTTGTACACGCAGTAGGGTCGATCGCCAAGCAAGTGGCGACGAGCTTAGTGCGTGCAAGACACTCTGCGGTCACAGCGATGATCGCGTCCGCATTCAATAAAAAATTGAACCCAACCCTGTCGTTTGGGAAGGGTGTTTTATTTTTGTTGCGACTTCCAGGAAACGATCTCTAAGAGACAGCTTTTTTCAGGAGATAGCTCTTCTAACTGAGCCACGTTGGAATAACAAGCTCTCCTAAAAAATATTTTGTATTTCTCCCAAGCAGGCGAGGTTCTGCCTCCCTGTTTCTTTCCGCCCGTCCATAGAGCCAACAAGGAGCCGCAACAATGCGAAGAATGAGACCTCGATTCTTGCCTGCGATGATCGCTACGCTGGCAGGTTGCAATGTCGCCGCAGATGTTCCGGCTCCGGGACAGCGCTCCTTCGATGACGCGGCGCGGCGCCCCCGTCCCGAGATCGGGCAAGAAGTGTCTATCGCACAGCACTTGCCCGAAGGTTTCGAGCACATCGCGACGTTGCCCGAGCTGCTGGGACACGGCAAGAACTTGCTCGCCGCGGACTGGACCGACCAAGAAGGCGGAGGGCGCCCCCTGACGAAGGGGACCGGAGCGCCGATCAGCGATGCGGCCTCCCCGCTGGTGTTCCCCCGCAACTTCAACCGCATCTCCGCGCCTGATGCGAACTCCTGCGCGGGTTGCCACAACAAGCCCTTCGGAGTCGTCGGTGGCGGTGGGGACATCGTGACCAACGTGTTCGTGCTCGGCCAGCGCTTCGACTTCGCGACCTTCGATCTGTTCGACGAGACCCCGACGCGCGGGGCAGTCGACGAGAGCGGCGCCCCTGTCACGCTGCAGACCATCGCGAACGAG
>JBGSKP010000786.1:0-1857 GCA_041741175.1 Thiocapsa sp.
TGCCTGTCGACTGGTTGCATTGCTGGCAAATATCTTAACCAAGGGTTGCTGCCGCTCAATGCGGTCGCCAATCCGTACTAGCATCTCTAGCCCTACAGACGGATCAATGCGGTCACCCAACTTGCGTCTCCCTCCGCCGAGCTGAATTACGGCCTGCCCCATCAGCTGACCGTCCAGCCCCGCTAACCAGCCGTCGCTCGACGACGTCAATACGCTTGATGCGGCCAAAGGTAGTTGGTCCTTGTACTCACCTCCCTGCATTTCGATCATCGCCTGATAGCGTCTCAAGGCGGCCCCGCTATCAATCATTTCAGCCAAAGCCGACTCGGCAAGCAAAGTCCGCTGATAACGCCCAACGGCGACAAGCAGCTCCGCCCCCAGGGCCAACGTCAACTGACGCACGTCGCTGGGGCCTTGGCCCTGGAGTATCTGTACAGCCTCGTTGGCTTCGCAGGCGTTGCCGACCATCCGGCCCAGCGGTTGGTTCATGTCCGACAAAATCACGCGGGTATCGACCCCCATGCGCTCCCCAGTCCCCTTCAGGCTGCCAGCCAATCGCCGGGCGGATTCCAGATCCTGCATGAATGCGCCCGACCCAAACTTGACGTCCAAGACGAGCGCATCGAGCGTGGCAGCCAGTTTTTTGCTCATAATGCTGGCGGTTATCAGTGGAATCGATGGCACGGTCCCCGTGACGTCTCGCAACAGATATAGCTTTTTATCGGCAGGCGCTATATCGGGAGTGGTCCCCGTGATGACGCACCCCAGCCGCTGAAGTTGGAGGTCTATCTCTGGGGGAGTCAGATCACATCGATACCCACAATAGGCTTCCAACTTATCGAGAGTCCCCCCAGTTATCCCCAGCCCACGCCCGCTGAGCATGGGGACATCCACTTCGCAGCACGCTAGCAGAGGAGCCAATATCAGAGAAACCTTGTCCCCCAAACCTCCTGTGGAATGCTTGTCGACTCGGAGACGCTCGCTGGCCCGCGCTAGTCTTCCGCCACTCTCCAGCATGGCATCCGTTAAACAGGCCGTTTCCATATCGCTCATACCCTTTAAGAGCACAGCCATGGCCCAGGCGGAGATCTGATAGTCGGGGACACTTCCGTCGACTAAACCGTCGATCATGAAGCGAATTTCGGCTTCGCTCAGCTCCAGACCATCGCGTTTCTTGGAAATCACGGCAACGGGTAACACGTTCAGTTTCTCTACCTCTTAATTGTGCCCATAGGAAAGGAAGTCAACGTGCATTGTAGCGGTACTACACATTCAAGCAGCCTCGGGGAGGCCTTAGCCGGAAACGCTCACCACGCCATCTCGGCCCCCGAGTAGTCCCCAAACATGGCATTTTGGGCGATATCGGCAGGAAAAGCGGGTTGGCGACTTGCAAACCCGGGTAGGCAAGGGAAACTGGGAATCGCAAAAAGTCGCAGGCACATTCCATGTGCCGTCCGCTGTTGTGCAGCCGATTTGTTGCTTCCGAATTGCTATTGAGCAAGAGCCTCGCGGACGCAGAACTGCGGACGGCAGACGGAGTCTGCCTGCTACGTAGCAGGGATTCTTCTCGGGGACACCGAGCACAGTCAAGGAACGCAGGAGTACGGAATGGCCAGAACTTATCTTTCCGCGTGGGGTGCGGCGCTGACCCTCCTTCTGGGATCCCTGGATAATGTCTGGGCTCAGAACGAACCGTCGCCAAGCGACCATGGAGCACCGCAGCAGGAGCAGATTTTCGTGCAGCCGGCATCCAACCTCTCTCCGAACTCACCGGTTGATGCTACCACTCGCAGTTTACGCTCGATCATCGAACAGGCCGCCGAGCAACTCGATGCCACACGGCTACCGCGGCTGGAT
>JBGSKP010000787.1:0-1896 GCA_041741175.1 Thiocapsa sp.
CCGTGATCAACTTCCTGCCACTGCCGATCGTGGATGGCGGACTGTTCCTGTTCCTCGTGTACGAGAAACTCAAGGGCAAGCCGCCGTCGCTGGCCTTCCAGAATGCCGCGACGATCGTCGGCCTGGTAATCATCGGCTCGCTGTTTCTGATCACGTTCTACAACGATGTGCTGCGGCTGTTCGCCTGAAGAATGCGGTCGGCGCGTATCGGGAAAAAAGCATCCCCCGCGCAGTCTTCTGAGCCGCCTGCGCAGGGGAGCCGAAACAGGTCTTCGTGACTTCGCAGGCGGCACGGCCCACGATGTTGTGCCTTCCACATTGATCCCACCGCAATAGCCCACCGCGATTGCGATGGCTTGTACGCTCTCGCACGCGGTGTTGTTCCGACCGGAGTGTCGAAAGTTGCACGCTCAGATTGCAAAGATGGTTCATGCGGCTGAGTCTGTCGAAAAACGCGATGATGATTCGCGTATGCGCGATCTTCACCGTGTTCAGCCGCCGGTGTTTCAAAACGGATACAATCCAAGGCGGCGGAGGGCATCTGGAGACTTGCATGCGCGCAAAACGAACGCTGACCACAATCGCTGTCCTTGCCTCGATCTCGCTGACGCTCTGCGGGTGTTATGAAGAGACTGGCAGCGCTCCAGCACAGTCTCAAGCCCCGGCGCCGCCACCTCAGCCTGGTCCGTTGATGAGCATCGGCCAGCAGCCGGCAAGTTCTGCGCTGGGCAAGGCCAAGCGAACCGCTGGAAACACGATTGATCAGGCTGAGCAGAAATCTCGCGAGGATGCGAGACAGGCCGAAGAAATGATGAATCCCAAATCCTCTCCCACGAACGACGATCCGGGAATGTGATCGTGGCTCGCCGGAACTGCACGGTCAGTCGTCATCGAGCAGCGACTGGATTTGTCGCGGTGACATCTCACGCAACGATCGCACCACAAGATTCGGCTGAAGCACGGCGAAGTCCGATGCGCGACGACCACGACTAAGCAGGGCCACGCACGCCATCCCACCGGCCTGCGCCGCCTGAATACCTGCGGGTGCATCCTCAATCACCACACAACGCTCCGGCGGCACACCCAATCTTGCTGCTGCAAGCAGGAAGACCTCGGGATCGGGCTTGCCTCGCTGCACATCGCGTCCGCTGACCACCGCGCTGAAGGCCTCTCGTCGATTGAGGCGTTCCAACGCCAGTTCCAGATTCTCCGGAGGCCCGGACGATCCCATCGCCAGTGTGAATCCGGACGCTGTGAGTGAATCGATCAGTTGAACCGCCCCGTCCATCGCTGGGAAGTCGCCCGCGACGATCTCGCGGTACAGCGCTTCCTTGCGGTCATCGATGCCGCGGATTCGCTCCTCATCGTCGCTGATGCCGAACGATCGCTCGATGATCTCTCTGCTCGTACGGCCGAAGCCTTCAATGAAGTCATCCTCGGTGTACGCGACGCCAAGTTCCTGTGCGGTCATCAGCCAACTGCGCAGATGCGCGTCGTACGAATCCACGAGGACGCCATCGACGTCGAAGATCACGGCCAGCGGTTTGAGCAATCGGTTCACCACGGAGGTCACGGAGGGACACGGAGATAATTTAGTGATGAGGATGACGACGTCTGTCTGAACACGGTCAACGCCCACAGGAATTCCACCATATCATCCGTTTCCGTTCTCTGTGACTCTTCGCCATCCTCGTGATGAATCCGCTTGCAGACGCTCTCGGAAATCCGTGCCCTTCTCGCCGAGCGCGGCCTGCGGCCGAAGCATCGGCTCGGCCAGAACTTTCTGCATGACAAGAATCTGCTGCAGCGGCTGGTCGACTCCGCGTGCGTGACTGCAGGCGAATGCGTGCTTGAAATCGGACCTGGCACAGGAACACTGACCGAGTCGCTGCTGGA
>JBGSKP010000788.1:0-2344 GCA_041741175.1 Thiocapsa sp.
TAGCCCGACTGTTTGAATCGTGAGAGTATCTCCGGAAAATCGATTTTGTTTTCAGCGATGGTGGACTGGAGCATTCCGGGCGCGCCGCCCCGCGCATGGAAATGCGATGCGCGGGCGATCAGCGAATGCACTTCGTCGGGAGGCTGGTTTTGATAGATGAAATGACCGTAATCGAGTGTGACGGTGAGGCCGGGCACCATGTCGAGCAGGAGCTGCGTTGTGCGTGCATCCGGGCACAAGGATCCGACGTGGGGTTCAATGGCGTAGCGGATGCCGGCCGAGGCGGCGGTTTCCAATCTCCATGCAGCCTCTTCGGCGGCGAGAGCGAAGCATGATGGTATATCCGTCCCGGAGTGAAGCACTCCCGGCAGGCCGGTTAGATGGGCGCAGCCGGCTGCTGCGGCGAACTCCACGGCTAACAGGAAATCATCCCGGTTCCGCATGCGCGTGGAGGGTTCCGGGTCATTGGCTGCGTGGATGTGGGGATCGGCCCCGGTTTGCAGAAAGACGTCCGATACCACCAAACCATGGGCGGCCACGCGTTTCGCCATGGTCCCGCCGGCGATGCCCGCACCCTTGCGAAGATCGTCTGGCTGAAGATGCGAGCGACCGCGAAAGATCCCGAGATCAACGCCTTCGCAGCCAAGTAGGGCGATGAGTTGAAAGACCGCGTCGTGTTGCAACAAGGGGAATGTGAAATCGGCGCAAGAGATCCTGTTCATGAGATTCGGGTGCTGTGATACAGCGTGTTGAGGGATTTATGGACGGATTTTGGATTTCCACCGTTGCGGAGATACTCCACCACGGGATGGCCGCCCTGGCCCTGGAAATCCACGAATCCGTCGTAGCGGGGACGCACGATCGAGCGTTCCATTGCCGGGAGAGTGGATGCGAAAAAAAAGTTGGTGAGCCGGTTCACATCCACATCCAGCCAGGCACGGCGATCCGCCGCTTGACCGCCGGCGTGCGCATAGAGCGTCCGTTGCACCAATGGATCGGCCACGTAACGCGCATAGGCAATGGCAGCTTCCGGATTCCCGCATCGTTTGGAAACTGCGATTCCGGTGCCACCCAGCACGGGACGCAGCGGGATCCCGTCCGCGAGTTTCACCGGCGGCCCGAACTCCAAAACATGGTCCGCGAAACCAACTCTGCCATAGTTGTGATAACCATAAGCAAAAGGACAATAGGCGGCGTCCGCCAAGCCGCCGCGTTTGTCGGCAAGTTTCTCATACACGGCGATGGGATTCCACTGCCAGACCGATTCCGGAAGAAGTGATGCAAGTTCGCGGAACCGTTCAAGGGCTTCAATCACGCGGCTTTCTTCCGCCCATTCGCCCGGCGATTCACAGATGGTGCCGCCCGCGCTCACGATGAGCATGATCAGGTTGAGAAATACATCCGCCGGAAAGCCCGGCATGATCACGCGGCCGGTTTTGGCCAATTCAATGAGTTCCTGCCAGGTCGTGGGCGGGGACATGCCCGCCGCGATCAAGCGGTCGCTCCGCCACGATGCCACGGGGGTCGCTGCGTCGATCGGAAGGGCGGGGAGTTTTCCTTCCCACTCATAGCTGCGAAACGACGCTCCGGTGGAGTTCTCCGCAAGATCTGATAGATATCCGGCTTCAAGATGTTCGCGGAAATCGACGAACAAACCGCGGCGCTGCGCGAAGCCGATCCATGGATGATCCATCACGACCAGATCAAAGCGGGACGCGAGTTCCGCGACATCGCCGTGCCCGAACTCGTCGAGCGTCCGCTTGCTCCATGCGATATTCACTCCGGCATGGGTTTCTTCCCACCGTTGGGCCGTTGCCACAAGGCAGGGCAGCGCCCGGCTGTGATTCCATGTGATTCCTGTGAGTTTGAGCGATGCCATTGGGGTTCAGCGGATTTTGATGTTCCTGCCGCTGGCGGCGGATTCGCAAGCGGCGCAGATGACTTCCATGGCGGCCAGACCGTGCGCTCCCGGCGAGACATTCGGTGCGCGACCCGCCAGAAAATCGATGAAGCCATTGGTGGGGGCTTTCGCGGGATAGGTATCCGCAGCCGGAATGGGAGGCAGCACACGGGAGCTTCCATCCAAGCCATGAACACTCATGGTGCCTTGCCAGAGTTCGAGATGGAGAGTGCCTTTCGAACCGAAAACCCGAACTTCAAAGGCTTTTCCGGCTTCAGCGGTGACACCGGTGGTTGCGAGTGAAACCAGGCAGCCATTTTCCATTCTGACGTTCAGCACATCGTAAATGTCGTTGATGGATCCGTCCCGGTCGAAGTGCGCGAAAACTTCAGCCGGGCGGAGGCCGGTTAGATAGTTCCAGTAAGCAGCCACATGCGATACCTG
>JBGSKP010000789.1:0-3665 GCA_041741175.1 Thiocapsa sp.
ACCGCCGCCCGGGCGGCGCACACGCTTGGCATCACCGCTCGGGCGCTGCGGATGGTCCGGGTCGTCCTCGCGCAACTGTTCCAACTCGCGAATCCCGGTGTAGATCGTGCGTCGACTCATCCCCAGCACGCGCGCCACGTAAGCGATGCCGCCGAAACCGATCTTCAGCGCCTCGATCGCCGCATAGCGGCGGCGATGGTCCTCGTCCAAGGTGCGCGAGAACATCCGCATCGTCTCCTCGTGCGCTGCGCCGTAGCCCGGAAACTCGTTCATGCTGCGACCACTCCCGTTCGGATCATCGGGAGCGATGCTCGCAGCAGGTCGGTGCCTTTTCAAGTCGGTGACGCTCTTTTTATAGAAAAAGCCCGAGATAACATGCGTTACTTGTTAGTGAATCGTTACTTATCCTCCACCAAGAATCCAAGACTCAAGATCAACCCAACCTTTGAATTGGGTGGGATTCCAAGGAATCCGTTTTCGCTTGATGGCATCAAAGCGACGTTTAGGACCACCTTGGCCTCCTTCAGCGGTGTTAAGTATCCCATCCACGAGATCAAGCGCAATGCCGACGTGTAGACCAGCATTGAATCGTAAGATATCGCCGTGTTTAGGAATTGCTCCGCTCGATGCCGGTACCCAGGCACGTCTTGCAAAAGTATCCAAATCAAATCGTCCTAGATAGGTCTTCGAACCCATCGCCTTAGAAAACCAACCAGTGAACGCGTTACAGGAGGTAATGCATTTGTGTTGAATTCGGCAAGCTTCGGTAGCCCAGTTGGCCACTAACTGCTCGTGCGTTAATCCCGTCATCTGGGTAAAGATATTCCGCTTCTGGCCATTTGATGTAATCTCTTGAGGATACGGTGGCAAAGGCTCAAGCAATTGGATAGCACGAGCGCGAAACGCAGGGGAACCATATCCCGTGCTGCTTTTCGGCACCTTTCTTACATCATACAAATCGGTCCAATTACTGCTGCCTCCATAAGCATAATACGACCTGCCTCCGTCGATCGGTAGTGCAACCCAAATATTCCGGGAAAGATCGTACAGATAAATATAGCCGTCGTCTCTTTTCGCTTCTGCGAATCGAAGAACAGATTTTTCTTTTTGCCATTCCTCCCATTGGAGATACCCTTTGTTAACAAACCAACCCCCATTGTATACATATTTTTCAACATCCGTTGACACGAACGCTTCCGAATCTAGGGATTCGAAATCCTCGATTCTCCTGTTCCGAAAATGATGGATAGGAATTGCTTCAAAGGTCAATTCGTAGTTCATCGTGGTAGTTTCCATTTTTATAGGGATTATGGCGAAATGCACTGTATTGGTCTTTCGGCTCTGCGTTGCGGTGACTTCGAGCCCGTTTCTTTTACGAGTTTTCTGGGCTATTGAAAAGTGTATCTTTTACCACCGAAGCCACGGCGATACCGTACTGCGATGCGGGCGATCTGTTGGCCGTTTTCCGCGATGTCCGCATTCACAGTATTTCTTGCCTTTACGAAATCGTATCGACAATCATCGCCGTAACGAGAAAGGGCGTGTCCGCTCCTAAAGATCCCGTATTTCACCCCATGTACGAGAATAATTGCGGCTACCGTGAACTCGCTAGCTTGGTCCGGATTTTTAACAAGGTCAACGTCTCTATGACGAACTTCGTTTAAATATTTGGAATATTTTTCATAGTTCGTGCGACCAGTAATTTGAACGAAGCCTCTTCCGCGAAATCTATATCCATCTCCTGGCATTTTATTGCCTAAATCCTGCCGTCCTTCGTAGCCTTTTTGCTGTTCCGTTGGCCCCCATAGTTCTCGGACGCTTTCGCCCATTCTGGATTCGTGCATTGCGCTAGCTAACACGTAACTGACATGGGACTTATCATTTATTCCATAGAAACTGCATTCCTGTAGTATTGCGCCCATCGCGTCTTGTTGTATCGTACTTAGTCTCGGCTCGATTTTGTCAGCTATATATTTCGCCGCCACGTCTACTTGACCGGTCTCTTTCAAATCTCCAACCACCATTTGCGGCAACATCCTGTTCAGTACAACATGTCGCGCGTATTGAATGCGGGGGATATTGAAACGCTTTTCAAATTGCGACCGTCTATTCCATAGATCATCAAAGCCCTGGTGGTTAGCTTCTTCAATTGCCAAAAGCATCTCGGTCATACTGAGACCATTCAAATGAAAATACGCCGCTTGCCAATCTCGCTTGGTTAGAGCCTCTTCGAAGGCAACTCTCACCCCACTTTTTGATCCTTGCGGTCCTCTGATAAATTGAGAAAGCGTACGACCTAATGCTGCCTGGATCGCCGCTTCGGTTCTTGGACCGACAACTCCGTCTACAATTAACCCCTGCCTCTTTTGGAAGCTACGGATCGTGCTACGCGTCTCCGGCCCCATGATCTCATCGATTTTGAGCCTTGACGGCAAGATTTTATTGAGAGATTCCTGAATCCAGCGAATACGTTGGGGGCTGGCCCTACCGGTTTCGCTGGACCACGAGACAGGCGTTTCCAATGCGAAAGTATCGAATTCTTCGAGTTCCGGCATTTCTCCAAAGGGCTCGCGCCAGAAGCTTAGCTCGGAGTTCATGTCGGTTCTCCGATTGCATAGAGGGGAAGCAGAAGGAATCGCCTGTATCATCTCGGATTGATAGGCAGCGATAGGCGCTGCGCCCTGGGCCGATGCGGGCGCCGACGTCGGCGAGCAAGCGGTTTTCAACGCCTCTTCCGTCTCCGGCCCAACCCATCCGTTGATGTTCAGTCCGCGCCGCTCCTGGAATAGCCGCACGGCGCTTCGGGTCTCCCGGCCCATCACACCGTCTGTCGGCAAACTGATGCCGAGCGCGCGGTTGAGGCAGTCCTGCACCCAGCGGACATGCTCCGATGCGGGCTCCTCGGCTGGCTGGGCAGTGGGAGGGCTGCCACTGCCTTCGGATCCGGCTTGCTCGGTGCGGCGGGACTCCTCAGGGCGTTGAATATCCCGGGGTGGAGGAGGTTCCAGGTCTGGACGCATGATGCGAAGGGGTGGGATAAAGGGGATCGCCACCGCGCGGAGGGCTGGCATCGGCAGGGGTCGCGGCATCAGCTTCGGGCGCTGGCGAAGTGGCATGACACGGAGCCCTGTCGCCCGGCTCGGAGCGCGCGGGCGCATCTTCGGCGTCGTCACGGACCGGCGTGGCGCCTTGGCCGAAGAACGGGGTCGGCGGCTCCGGCGCGCCTCTTCATCCACCTCCTCCGTCTCACACTCGGCCAGCGGGTCGAGCTCGTCGTACTCCGTCTCGCGATCCAGCTCGGGGAAGGGTTCAGGCGTGAAGCTCAGCAGCTTGTCCATCGTGTCCTAACCTCATCGGGTTTCTGGTGTTCGGAGTGCCGGCGATCTGGACTAGGGCCGCGGCGGCACGGTCGATCTCCCGGGGCTGATGGGTCGCGGTGATCAGGAAGCTCGCCCGGGCCGGTCGGGCCTGACTGGGGAGGTGCAGAACGGTCCGGATGCCGCCCGCGAGAAGCCGTGCGTAAACGGATGCGGCTGCTGGCCCCAGGGAGGGTGTTTGCACGGGGAAAAAGCCCCCGCTCACCCCAAGGCCCGCTGCATGAAGACGCCGGCGGAAGCGCTGGACGCCCAAGGCGAGCCGGTGGCGTCGCTGATCGCCTTCGCGCC
>JBGSKP010000790.1:0-2351 GCA_041741175.1 Thiocapsa sp.
ACGAGCAGGCTCATGTACCCTTCGAGGTTGTTCGCGCGCTCGAGCGCGTGCGCGAACCGCTTGATGGGCATGTTCGTGATCGTCAGCAGATCGTGAAACTCGATCCCGAAGTGCCGCGACAGCTCTTCCTTGTACTTGGCCTCGAGCTTCGCCTGCGCGGGCGGAAGCGACGCGCCCACGGGGTTGTAGACGAGACTCAACTTGAGGCGCGACCCGGGTCGGCCGTAGCCCAACCGGTTGAGTAGCAGGAGCGCTTGGATGCTCTTGTCGAAAGCGCCCCGCCCGCGCTGCTTCTCTACGTTTTCTGCGCTGTAGCACGGAAGACTGGCGACGATCTCGACCTCGTGGGCCGCGAGGAACTCCGGCAAGTCCGCGAGGCCAGGCTCGAACAAGACGGTCAAGTTGCAGCGATCGATGACCCGTTTCCCAAGCCGCCTCGCTTCTTCGACGAACCTGCGAAAGTGCGGGTTGAGCTCGGGCGCCCCGCCAGTGAAGTCCACGACCTCCACCTCGGGATTCTTGGCGAGCAGCTCGATGAGCCGATCGGCCACATTGCGCGGCATGATTTCGGTCCGCTTGGGACCGGCCTCGACGTGGCAGTGGTGGCACGCCATGTTGCAGAGCTTACCGACGTTGATCTGGAGCGTTCGCACTCGCCCGCGGACGAGGGCTGGTGCGCCATGCTCCTCGAGTGCCCGATCGAAGGACGGGTGCTCGTCGAATAGCGGCAGGAGCCGAGCGGCTGAATTTGCGGTGGCCATGCTCATCTCCCGTTCAAGGACCAGTCGTAGTCGAGGAACTCGACGCGCACGTTGCCGCCGGAGGACAGCGCGGACGCCGTCGCCGGCTCTGCGTAGCGCGCGACAAACGCGGGCAACGTCTGCGACGAGCGCTCGAAGTCCTCTCGGAACCAGTCGAAGATCGAGGACAGACGCAGCGTTCGAGAGGCTGCGTCAAAACGATTCTTCGAGGCGTCCGACACGAACCTGCGCGCCGCCTGGGTGAGCTGAGAGTCGAGCGTCGTCGCGCGGTACGCCTCGCTTCGAAGCTCGGGGCAACTCTTCGACGCGCACACGATGGCGAAGTGGATGCGCGGCTCGCGAAACTCCTTGCGAAGGATGTCGTGCTCGATGTCGTTGAGCGAGAGCACCTTTCCGCGCAGAGACCGAAGAGGGATGAAGCTCTCGCGAAACGCCGCCCCGGGCAGCAAGCCGATCGAGCGGATGCTCTTGAGGGGGTAGTGGTCGAGGATCAGCTTCACCGTGTATGCGTTGTAGGCGTTGATCCAAAAGGCGAGCTTCTGTTCGCGTGTCCACGTGTCGTAGTGCCCGCGACAGACGGACTCGAGCGAGTGCAGGTAGCCGTCGAGCGCTGGGAGCCCAGAGCGTTTGAGGCCGGCGTAGTCGACGACGCCCTCGCGGACGTAGCGGGCGAGGATTGCGTTCCAGGCTGCGTGTTCGTGATCGAACAGCGCGCAGACATCGCCACCGGCCGCGTCGCCCGCCGGCTCGCCCCGCGCCGGCCCAGCACAGGCAGCGATCGCTACGCAAATGGTGGCGGCGAAAGCAGCCAGGACACCCGTGCGCTTGTGCGGAAAAGTACTCTGCTTTCCGAGGTCCCCTCCTGGTTCATATGCGGCCATGGGGCAAGGTCTCGGATCTCGGACGAGCGTTACACGCTGATGCGCCCGGCGCGGTTCGACACGATGATCCCGGTCGGACCTGAGCGGGTCGGGAGCAGCGGCAAGCGCCGGGCCAGGACCTGCGCGCGGGACGGCTGTGAGCCGTGCCGTGTAACGAATGTCCGCCGAAATAGACAGGAAGCGCGATGCGTCACGTCACCGTCGTCCGGCCCTACGGTCCCAGCATCCGGCAACGCGTCTTCGCCTTGCTGGAGCGGTGTGGCCTCGTGGTTCTTGAGGCCGACGTCATCCCGAAGGGCACCTCTGACGAGAGAGTCCTCGAGAAACTGCGCGAGAGGCCACCGGAGATCCTGCTGATCCCGTTCCACGCGCATCGGGACCAGAACGGGGATGGCTTGAACGGCATCGCGATCGCCGAGCGTCTGGCCGCTGCGCTGCCGAGCCTTGCACGCGTACCGATCTTGATGCCGGCATCGACGGTCGCGCTTCCCGGTGCGCGGTTGAGGCTATCGCCGCTGGGTTCTCACCCGCTGAGCGACGACCTCCGAGCGCGGATCCTCCTCATCGACGAGTCGGCCCTCGATCAGCCTGAGACGGTCGCGGCTATTCTTCACCATGTGCGCGACGCAGGATGACTCTCGCATGCTTGGCTGGCTGTTCGATTCCCCGCTCAGGAGAGCACTTTCCACCGCCGCGCTCGTCGGGACAA
>JBGSKP010000791.1:0-1538 GCA_041741175.1 Thiocapsa sp.
CATCGCCGGGCTGAACCTGATCCACACGGGCGACCTGCTGTTCTACCGGCGCCACCCGTTCATCGACCGCTCCGCCGGCGCCACCACCAAGGGGTGGCAAAACTCGCTGAGGCGGATCATGGAGGTGTGCGACGAGAAGACCATCGTCGTGCCCGGCCACGGCCCGCTGACGGACAGGTCGGCGCTGCAGGAGCAGATCGACTACTTCGACAAGCTCCGTGAGATCGTGGGCAAGGCCCGCGACGAGGGCAGGACCAAGGAAGAAGTCGTCGCCATGCCCAGCGACGCCTTTCGCGGGCTACGAGTTCCAGCAGATCTGGCCCCGGACCGTGGCAGCGATGTACGACGAGGCGGCGGAGGGGAAGTAGGGGGGGGGCTGGTGCCGACTGTCCAGCTACTCAACTCCGAACGCGTTTCTTAAGAACTCGACAGTTTTGGGTTGCTTCAGCTTGAAGGTCACCTGTGGCGTCGCCGCCAGACCGTCCTGCCACTTGGCGTCGGATTCTGGGACCGTGCGGATCCACCGCACCGGTACCGCGTACTCTGCAGTTTCGGGATCGGACTGATCGCCCAACGATCGCCCCGAAAGAGAGGCCAAGAGAGGCCGCCCTGAGTCGGAGTCTCGAAGCTCACTGATCGGTCGCATGGGGCCGGTGACCTCCCCAACGCCGACATATCCCCGTTGCTTCAAGAACGCGAACACACGGTCGCCCGGGCTCAATCGCTCCAGTTGATCGCTCCAACGGCGCCCGCCGCCCGCCGAGACAAAGCCGTGCTTGACTCGGTCGGTCCATGGCCGGTGCCCCCTGGGCCAGTCGCCGACATTGACCACCCAGTAGCCCGACCACGGGGTTCGCTTGGCTGGCGCCGCGGCCTCCGCGACCTCTTCGGGGTCGGCGAGCCAGGAGCGCACAAAGATGGGAGTGCCGTCCAGGTCAAACATGTTGAAGAACACGGCGTTGATCGAAAGGCGACCCTCCGTCTTGAGGTAATCGACGATGCGCTCTGAGTCATCGTCAAGGCGCGAGGCGACGATCACCATCTGATGCGATTCGTTCACGGTCGAGGGCAGGCCCGTATCGAACGCGCCTTTGAAGCAGTCATCCAACGACGCGCCCCTGTGCTGACGCGCGATGGCGTCGAGGTCGTCAAAACCAAGGTGGCGAACCCAGGAAGCGTAGTCGAGGATCTGGGCGACAACCTCGCGCGGAGTCATTCCCCGTTTCAATTCGATAATGACCGTGTTTCCCTCCGTGTCGAGTGCGAGCAGGTCGATCCGCTTGCCAGAGGCGGTTCGGACCTGACGCCCGATCAACGCCAGAGGCATGTCGAGGACCGAACCGGGGTCAGCTTCGATCCAGGACTCAAGATCGTTCTCCCGCTGAACGCGGCTGGGAGGGACAGCGTGGAGTGAGCCGTCCTTGACCGTCCATACCGCTGTCTTGAACGACATTGGGCGCTCCGGAGAAGGTGAGTTGCTGCGACAAGAGTCTAATTCGCCGCGCTCGTCGTCAGCTCCACCGCCGTGGTCTCGCTTG
>JBGSKP010000792.1:0-1700 GCA_041741175.1 Thiocapsa sp.
CTCCCTTCTCAAGAAAGAGATGAAAAAGAATATAGTCGAGCGTCGCTCCTCTTTTGGATTGCACCGGCTGTGATTCCAGATTGGATTGATTCGTGAGATTCGACTTGCGTGGTTTTTGTCCACGCTAGCTTTCTCCCTCTAGTTCCTACTGTATCTCGCCGGCAAAGGCCAAGCCACCTTCATCACACTCTGACCATCAGCTCCGCCAGCTGTAGCGACGAGTCTCTGCATTCTTCCTTCACCTGCTGTCTGTAGCACTTCATGTCAACTTGGTTTCGTCTAGCCAGACAAACAGGCTTGCCTCGTATCCCGAAATGGGCCGTCGGGGTAGCCATTGCCACTCCAGTCGCAGCCACGGTACAGGGAGGACTCATGCTACGAGAATATCGAATCCAACACGGCCACGCGCCTCGTCCCGTCTCTCCGTCGCAAGGACTAGTCGTGGTATCGTCCAATGTGGATCAAACAACTCCTAGTGCCGAAACGCCACTGCGATTGCTGGTGATTGGTGACTCCCTCGCCGCCGGTGTCGGGACTTCCCAGTCTGGCACTCCTGTCCTTCCCCAGTCCATTGCGAGAGCCCTCTCTGGGGCCAGTGGTGGTCGAGCCGTCCACTGGACGTGCATTGGTACGCCGGGGGCATCGGCATCTCAGATTGTTCACGATATTGGCGCCTATGAAGAATCACCTTCGTTGCTCGAGTTAAAGTATGTTGAATGGCAAGTTGCAAAGCGGAGGGCTCAGGAGTGGTGGGAGCATCGCAAGAAACAAGCACAGGAAGAAGAGAAAAGGGCAGCGAATGCAAATCGCTTCAAGAAATGGTGGAAGCGAGTGCGCCAGGACGTTGAGGAGCTCAAGGATGTGCTTCACGTCGATCAAGAGGAGGTGGCACTGATGCGACGATTGACGAGGCGAAAGACAGTATTGGATCCGGAGATTGTGGCACAGTATGATATTGCGGTGGTCCTCACAGGAATCAACGATCTCAAGGACGCCTTCTTGCCATTTATGATGCAAGGAGAAAACGCCTCAACCACTACTGCGGCATCAGAGGGCAAGGCCGACAGTCTCAAGGAGGCGCTAGTGCGTATCATTCATGCCCTTCAGAGCAAAATGAAGCTGGATCTCTCGGACGCTCGGGAGCCAGACCATTCGTCGATTGCCACATCGCCTGCTCACAAGCAGCATCGTGGTCCGCTCATTGTATTTCCAGCCATGCCGGCATCGCCTCTTCCACTTATTCAATACCCGCCGCTAAGTTGGTTTCTTATCCCGCTCATTCAAATGATGGATAACAACAAGAGATTGCTGGCAAAGAGATTCCCCAGGCTCGTTCTCTATGTCGATCCGCCCAGTCCGTCAGATTTTCGGGACATTGAAGCCGGAAAGGGTGAGATTCACGCCCGACGCCGGGCCGAGCATGTGTTGCTGCAATTGACTAATGTCACGCAAAGAGCACAAGAAAAGGTCAAGATTCTCATGAAGCAACACTATAAATCGCAATCGGCAGCAAAAGAGGACGAAATCAATAATGAGCAAGACGACAGCCCTCTGGTGTACGAGCAGGGCTGTCGTGATCATCAACTTGTTGGATCCAAGAAGACTCCAGGATCCACTCTACTGGCAGCGGACGGAATTCACCCCAACGATAAAGGCTACGATTATTGGGGGAGACACATTGCCGCTGCTATTGTTGAAGA
>JBGSKP010000793.1:0-2844 GCA_041741175.1 Thiocapsa sp.
TAAGGCCCAACGCATTCTTTCGTCCTTTCTCCTGCCTTCGCAGGATGCAGCTACATGTTGGCGTAGTTCGGTCCGCCGCCGCCTTCGGGCGTCACCCAATTTATATTCTGGCTGGGGTCTTTAATATCGCACGTTTTACAGTGAACGCAGTTTTGAGCGTTAATCTGAAAGCGCGGATTACCCCCTGCCTCATCGTAGAGCACTTCGTACACGCCAGCCGGGCAATATCGTGTCGCTGGCTCGGCATATTCAGGAAGATTGACCCCGATCGGGATGGTTGGATCCTTCAGCGTCAGGTGCGCCGGCTGATCTTCCTCGTGGTTGGTGTTCGACAGATAAACCGAGCTTAGCTTGTCGAACGTGAGCACGCCGTCCGGCTTCGGATACGCGATTGGCCTGTGCTTCTTCGCCTTCTCGGTTGCCGCGTAGTCGGCTTTGCCGTGCTTTAGCGTCCCGAAGAACGAAAAGCCGCCAAGCAGCGTTGTCGTCCACATGTCGAACATGCCGACGACGCCGCCCCAGAACGTGCCGAAGCGCGACAGCATCGGCTTCGCATTGCGCACGCCGAACAGATCCTTACGGATCGAGCTGGTGCGATAGCTTTCGTCATAAACTTCGAGCGTATCGCGCTGACGTCCGTGCGACAGCGCATCGAACGCAGCTTCCGCCGCAAGCATGCCCGACTTCATCGCATTGTGACTGCCCTTGATGCGCGGCACGTTCACGAAGCCCGCAGAACATCCAATCAAAGCGCCGCCCGGAAATGCGAGACGCGGCACCGATTGGAAGCCGCCTTCGGTGATCGCGCGCGCGCCGTAAGCGAGGCGCTTGCCGCCTTCGATGTGCGTGCGAATTTCCGGATGCAGCTTGTGCTGCTGGAAAACGTCGAACGGCGAGATGTAGGGGTTCTTGTAGTTCAGGTGGACAACGTAACCCACGTACACTTGGCGATCGCCGAAGTGGTACATGAACGAACCGCCGCCGGTATTGTCATCAAGCGGCCAGCCCACCGTGTGCAACACCAAGCCCGGCTTGTGCTGCGCCGCGGGGACTTCCCAAAGTTCTTTGATGCCTATGCCGAACTTCTGCGGATCGCTGGTGGCGCACAGGTCGTATTTGTTCTGGATCACCTTCGCGAGTGAGCCACGCACGCCTTCAGCGATGAACACGTACTTGCCGTGCAGCTCCATACCCGGCTGATAATCAGGCTTTTTGTGCCCATCCTTGCCGATGCCGAAGACGCCAGCGACGACACCCTTCAGCGCGCCGCTCGCATCGAACACCGGCTCCGACGCCGCCATGCCTGGATAGATTTCAACGCCAAGCTCTTCGGCTTGCGTCGCCAGCCACTTCGTCACATTTGAGAGCGAGACAATGTAATTGCCGTGATTGTTGAACAGCGGCGGCATCAAGAACATCGGCAACGATGCCGAGCCTGCCGGTCCCAGAATTTTGAACTGATCGTCGGTGACTGGCGTCTCAAGCGGCGCGCCGCGCTCCTTCCAGTCCGGGATCAATTCATTCAGTGAACACGGATCGATGACCGCGCCGGAAAGAATATGCGCGCCGACTTCGGCGCCTTTCTCCAGCACAGCAACACTGAATTCGCTTCCAGCCGCGGCGGCGAGTTGCTTCAGCCGTATCGCAGCGGAAAGGCCTGCGGGCCCTGCGCCAACGATGACGACATCGTACTCCATCGCTTCGCGTTCAGGGGCTTCTTCGGCCATTTTCATCCCTTCAAACTATTCATTACGTTTATCAAAGCGGATGCGATGAGGCGCAAGCTGCTCGCGTCGCTTTGGCGATTCGCCCGAGTCCGTTCATAATAGAGCGATGGAGAACACCGCCGCCTCGCAAGATGCCGCGCGCGCGCTGCTCGCTTTCTGGCGGGCCGCTGGTGTGGACATGGACGACGCGGAAGCTGTGTTCACGGCCCGCCCGGCAGCGTCCTCTGAGCCATGCGCCCAGAACCAGGCGCTGCCCGCTCGCGTGCCCTTCCAGATCGAGCCCCCGACGCCCAAAGCTAAGCCGAAGGCCAAGCTCCAACCGGCAGACGACGCCGTAAACACCGCCCGAGCGCTCGCCGCGGCAGCTTCCAGCGTCGCTGAGCTCCGTGTGGCTGTGGATAAATTTGAAGGCTGCGCCCTGAAGGCGACAGCACGAAATACCGTCTTTTCCGACGGCGTGGAGAGCGCTCCTATCCTCATCCTGGGCGACGCGCCCCGGAAAGACGAGGATGAGCAAGGCAGGCCGTTCGTTGGCCCGTCGGGTCGGATGCTGGACCTGATGCTGGCGTCTGTCGGGCTCGATCGAAAAGCCAACGTTCTGATTTCAAACACGATATTCTGGCGCCCACCAGGCGATCGCGACCCTACGCAAGGTGAGGCGGTCTCGTGCTTGCCGTTTGTTGAGCGGCTTATTGAGCTCAACAGACCCAAGTTGTTGATCGTCATGGGAAAAGCCGCGGCAGACACCGTGCTCCAGCGGGAAGACACGGTGCTGAAGCTCCGAGGCCGGAAGCTGACCTATAGCCGGGAGGGCCTGAAGAGCCCCGTCAACGCCATGGTCATGCTTCATCCCGCATATCTTCTGGGTCGGCCGCAGCAGAAGCGGCTGGCGTGGTCGGATCTGTTGTTCGCGGAAGCTTGGCTTGAAGAGCTTGGCGTCGCGCGGGCGGCTCATCCCTAGCGAATCAGAACGACGAGCCCGGTATGACGTTGCGCTACGCTTTCGCCGCTTTCACCGTCGCCGCCATCGTCGCGCCCGTGGCGCAGGCCGAGCCTCGTATTTTGGTCCTCACCCAACAGGACGAAGCGGCCTACCGCGACGCCTTCGAAGCCATCG
>JBGSKP010000794.1:0-1664 GCA_041741175.1 Thiocapsa sp.
AGACTCGAGTTCTCGTTTTCCGCCACAAAACCCTGCTCGCTCTCATCAAATGTCAACTTGGCGCTGTCACTTCCATTGGGAATGACCATGACATTGTCGAGATGGATGTCACTGGCCGTAGCGGAATCCCAACGAATGCTCATGGTGTAGTTACCCGTCGCCACCAGATTCGGAAAGGCAGAGCTTGGTATCACCACCCGGACCAGTTCCATGCCTCCCGGCAAAGGCACGACACTCTCGGCTGCGAGGTATTGATCATGTTGGTTCCATGTTCCGGATGAATGTTGCAGGACGGTCTGCACAAAGAACCCGCTGAGAGTGCCGGCCGGCGCAATCAGGTCATACCGCAGTGTGCCGCCACGAGTCGCTGATTCCGCCAGGCGGGCAGTGAAGCTGGATGTCGGAGGAAAGCTTTTCGAAGCGTGTGATTTGAATCCAGGCGAGTTGCCTGGTAACATGAGCGTTCCGCCGAAGTCGCTGGCAAAGGACACTTCCGGGGTGCCGCCGAAGGTCTGCGTGTCGGCATCGAATGTATAGGCTGCCGACGTTGGCGGTGGTGGCGGATCCCCCTCAAAGCGGATGTTATCGATATAAACCGTCCCTCCCCCGCCTGAACGGAACATCAGGTTTACCTGAAACCAGGCTCCTGTAGCAGGCGCAGCATCGCGCATCGCCGTGAAGTCATATTCCATGGTGGCGGTGTAGGACTGGTTGGCATTGAACCACTGCCAGTTCAGGAGCTGCTTCTCAGTCCACGTTGCTCCCTCGCCATTAAGCGCGAGAACCACTTCCAGATTCGCCCCGGTCGCTTGAGGCGCGCGGTGGATATCGAACAAGAGCCGCTTGTGCGCCTTGAAGTCGCCATAGCTGGTTCCTTCCAGACTGATGCCAATCCATTCCCAGGTCATTGTGTTGTCCACCTCCACCTTCATGCTGTTGGTGCCATTTGTAACCCCCAAGGTGGAATCCTGGGTGATCGAGGTGTATGGCACCCCGTCCGTGGCGGGCACGGATGCCTCAAACGATTCGAAGAGCGCTGCCGCCCGGGCGGTTTGCGAGAGGAACAAGGGTAGGGCCAGGCCAGCCAGGACCGCCGCTTTCTGAATGATTCTCATGATGGATAGGATTTTGTGGGTTTCTTCCCGCGTGACCAACCGTCGGATCGGTCATAAGCAGGGATTGGCATATGACAATTCACGGACCGCGCCTACTGTCAACCGCAAATTTCAGGGAAAAACCCACACCGTCCAAAAATTTTCGGCGTTTTGATTTTTTTCGTTGCCTGTTCGCTCGGGATCATATTGTCATATGGCAACCCGTTTGACACAGAATCGAGGTCAGGCGCCGAAGCGATTCAAACCCAAGTACTGAAAAACTGATGAAAGCGCCGAAAAACCTGTTCCTGATTTGCTGCACCCTGGCCATCGGATCCGCCACGTTGGAGGGTGCCGTTCGACTCATCTCCTTTGAGAGTGCCAGTGACTTGTTTCCCACGACCGCGATCCGAAACGCAGCGCCCGCACCCACGGGTGACGACGATTGGTGGCAACTCCATTTCATGGCCCGTTCCTCTTACACGGGACAGACGGTGTATTTGGACAACATCCAGTTTGTCGATGCGGTTCCAGAACCCGGTTCACTGGTTCTGCTCGGGCTCGCGGGAA
>JBGSKP010000795.1:0-2003 GCA_041741175.1 Thiocapsa sp.
AGCCTGTTCCATCGGGTCTTCTCGGAGCCAGCGTCAGCACTCGACCACTTTCGCCGCAGCCTCCCGACTGACGTGGTCGCTGCTGCTCGCTGGGAGACGCTGTCGTTGCGACCAGGTTCGTTCGTCAATGACGACCTCGAGCAGGTGCACAGCGATCTTCTGTACCAGGTGTCGCTGATAGGCGACGAAGAACTTCTTCTGTACGTACTGTTCGAACATCAGGCGCGCCCGGAGTGGCATATGGCGCTTCGCGTGCTCGACTATCAAGTGCGCATCTGGTCGGATTGGCAGTCGAAGCATCTGTCTGCGCGCGCATTGCCGTACATCTACCCGCTGCTGATGTATAACGGCGAGCGGCACTGGAATGCGCCGAGCCAGCTTGCAGAGCTGTTCTCCGAGCAGTATCGTCCGCTGTTCGGCCCCTACACTCCTGTGTGTGGCTACGTGCTGCAGGACCTCTCCGCGATGAGCGACGAGGAGCTGACAGGCGAGGTCTATCGGCATCTGGCCCTACTCCTGTTCAAGCACGCCCGAAAACAGGACTTCTGGTCGAGGGTGCCCGCTTGGTTACACCTCTTCGCCGAGATCCTCACCGCGCCCGACGGGTTGACGCGCCTGCGGGTCCTGTGGCGTTACATTCTCATCACCACTCCGAGACCTGCGCCACAAGAGGTGATGGCACAGCTCGGAGACACGCTGTCGGAGACGACCCGGGAGGTGCTCGTGACGTGGGCTCAACAGCTCAGAGATGAGGGACTGCAGCAGGGGCGGACAGAAGCGTTGCAGCGTCAACGCGCGCGTCTGTTGCGCCTGCTGCCGCTGAAGTTTGGTGAGCTGCCAAAGCAGGCCATCGACACGCTCGAGACAGCCGACGACGCGACCCTCGAACGCATCGAAGAGCAGATGCTGCTCGCCTCTACGCTCGAAGAGGCCATGCGCTGAAGCGAGACGCGCAGTCGCTGCCTACCTTCGATGCGCTCGCCCCAACTGCGGACGCTCCGACGTGCGGCTGCTATACCAGGGTGTCTCCATCGAGGACCTCCAACCCGTCGTGCGGAGATGGCGGCGTCGGTCCTGCACGGGCGCAGCGCTGGTGCCACCTATGGACGGTACCGGGCTTGGGACGAGCGGTAGCTGCGAATCATTGCGTAGCTTCGTGCAGCTCGCCCCCAACCCTTCGACAACCGCGCGGTCTTGTCGCAGATGTGACGCTGTACAGCGGTTGTCGACACCGCCCACAGGGCCATGACGACGACAGACACAGAGACGGGCACCGGTCTTGGTGGGTCCGTGCCGTGCTGTTCACCACCGCGACGCGGATCAGACCCGACGACACCCGGGCCGCCGATCCCTGCTGCTGGGGGAGAGCCGGAGCTTACCTCGCGCTCCGCCTGCCTCGGCAGGGACTGCGCGCACAGACGAGCACCCACCCTCCACACCCTGACCGCGCCGCTCACGCGGTTGTTGGGCCGTCGTCTGTTCTATCGGATGGCCGCCACGACCGCCCCCGCGGCTGAACCGACCCTACAGGCCACCCGACGACTGCGCAGCGGTGGACTTGAAAGCTCAGGTCCAATTCCATCCATCCGCAATCTCGTAGGCGAGACGGCACGCCTGGTAGTCGCGAAACATCCAACCAAATTCAATGTTCTGGAGCACCCACATCGCCTTCTCTCGATGGAAAACGAAGTCGTACTCCGATGTCGGAGAAGCGATGTGCTTCAACGCAACGAATACCTTTCCCTCCTTTGCGTCACACCAGCACTTGCTCCAAGGAGAGCTGTAGTAGAGATTGTGTGTCCGAGCGAAGACGGCATCGAGAGCCTTGGCCAATTCCTCCGGTGCGCTCGATTCAGAAAGCGCCTGCTCAATCCCGGCAAGGAGTTCTGTAGCCCGCTCTCTCAGTGGCTGAGGGCGGGACAACTGCGCCTTGGGCCGGAGATCCGCGCACGTCTTGATCGAACCAGACGAAGTCATGTCCATGCTGTGCCTCGGAAGTGCAT
>JBGSKP010000796.1:0-1777 GCA_041741175.1 Thiocapsa sp.
GAGAGTGGGTCGGCTGCTAAAGATTGGTCCAATCTTCAAGCGTTAACAGATCTCTCTATTGGTGATCCCATCGTTCATATTGATCACGGAATTGGTCGTTATCAAGGTCTCGTTCGATTGGATTTGTCGGGCGCGCCTGCCGATTTTTTACTCCTTGAGTACTCCGGTAAAGACAAACTCTATCTCCCCGTCTATCGTCTCAATGTCATTCAAAAATACATGGGTGGCGTAGGGGAGGGAGTACAGCTCGATAAGCTCGGTGGACAACAATTTACAAAAGAAAAAGAGCGAGTACGGAGCGCTGTTAAAAAAATCGCATTCGACCTCGTTCAGCTTTATGCTGAGAGATCGATTCGTACTGGTTTAAAAATTTCTCCTCGGGATTCAATGTTCCGAGAGTTTGAAGCAAAATTTCCGTTTGATGAAACTCCAGATCAACTGAAAGCAATCGATGCGTCCATTGAAGATATGGTTTCAGGTCGAGTTATGGATCGTCTCGTTTGTGGAGACGTTGGATACGGAAAAACAGAAGTGGCAATGAGAACGGCATTTAAGATGGTTTCAGAGGGCTATCAAGTTGCTGTACTCGTTCCAACAACAGTTTTAGCTCATCAACACGAACAGTCTTTTCGCTCTAGAATACAAGATTATCCGATTCGAATCGAATCTGTTTCCAGATTTAAATCTCCTAAAGATCAAAAAACTATTTTAAAAGATGTAGAAGTCGGAAAAGTCGATATCGTTATTGGAACACATCGACTTCTTTCAAAAGATGTCCGGTTTAAGAAACTAGGACTTGTTATTATTGATGAAGAGCACCGCTTTGGAGTTGAACACAAAGAAAAGCTTAAGACCTTAAAGGTGAATACGCACGTCATGACTCTTACGGCGACGCCCATTCCTCGCACATTACATATGGCTCTATCGGGGCTTAGGGATATCAGCTTAATTAATACGGCTCCGATAAATAGACTCCCCATTCGAACTTACGTTTCTAAGTATGACGAAGATCTCATTCGACGTGCGGTTGAAACGGAACTCTCTCGTGGTGGACAAGTTTTTTTCGTACATAATCGTGTCCAGTCCATTTATGAAATGGCCAATCATATTCGTGAAATGGTCCCTCACTCTGTGGTTGCCGTAGGACACGGACAAATGTCTGAAGGAGAACTTGAAAAAGTAATGATGGATTTTTATCAAAAGAAGGCCAACGTACTTGTTTCAACAACAATTATCGAATCCGGTCTTGATGTCCCCTCAGCAAATACAATGATTATTGATCGTGCAGATCGTTTTGGATTAGCCCAACTTTATCAACTCCGTGGCCGCGTTGGGAGAAGCCAAACAAGAGCATACGCTTACTTGTTACTCCCTGCAGAAGGTATGATTTCTGAAGACGCTAAAAAGCGCCTCGAAGTAATCCAACGCTTTGTTGAACTGGGAAGTGGTTTTAGTATTGCTTCTCATGATCTAGAAATACGTGGCGGGGGAGATGTTCTCGGAGCAGCTCAATCAGGACATATTGCCTCAGTTGGCTTTGATCTCTATACAGAACTCTTAGAAGAGGCCATTAGAGAAATTCAGGGCAAACCCATTTTAGCTGAAGACGCTCACAGAGAACCGGAAATTAAAGTTCCATTCAGTGCTTTTCTTTCTGAGATTTACGTTCCCGATGTTCATCAACGTTTAGGCTTATATCGTCGACTTTCTGGATCAAACAACGAACATGAGATCGATGAAATCGAAATGGAATTACAAGACCGCTATGGATCTCTTC
>JBGSKP010000797.1:0-1744 GCA_041741175.1 Thiocapsa sp.
GATTTGTACGAAAATATCCTCAAAGTGAGAAGGATCTTCATGTTATCTATACCATTTATGGTATTTTTATCTTCCCACGGAAATGATTTCCTGTGCATAAATGCGGTACCGATACTTTCGAAACCTACATGTGTGACGACCTGTATATCCGCCATCATTTTGTCATGGGCATGAAAATCCTCTAAAACTTCAACATTTGCTCCCGTTTTGGAGAAAAGTTCTTGGGATATTTCAAAAGCGTCGTTTGTTGCTCTGTGTTGAAAAATAGCAATCGTTTGGCCTTTGGGGTTGATGGCTGGTCCAAACAATGCATGTGAGCCAACAATCTGCGTATCTTTTGGTAAATATTTTTCAAAAGCGGCTATTTCGGGAGTTTTTACAGATGTTTGCCCCGTTACAATGGCTCCATATTTGGTGGACGGTCCAGCAAACTTCACTACTTCTGCGATGTTTTCGGCTTCGACACAATACATGATAAAATCACAAATTCTAGAAACCGAAACTGCATCAGGGAGGATTTTTATGTTGGTGTCTGAAAGTTCGCTTACCAACTCATCGAATTTGTTTGGAAGGTCACACCCATAAACTTCCATGGATAGGGAATCCCATGTTTTGGCAAAAATCTTGCCCATATCACCCAAACCTATAATCCCGATTTTCATTAAAACAGCGAATTTTTACAAATTTAGGATAAAAGTATGGTTATAAAAAAGGGTTTGATGTAAAACACCAAACCCTCAATTAGCAAATCCAATTACCTTCTTATTTTATTCCATACTTGGAATTATATTTTTCTGCCAATCTTTTTTGCTTGTCGTCAAGAGAAACTTCAGCTCCTTTTATAAAAGCTTGAGTTACTTTAGCAGTTCGCATATCCAAAATATCGCCTTCAGAAACTATAAAAGTGGCATGTTTTCCAACCTCTAAAGTGCCTACCTCTTTGTCTATTCCAAGAATTTTGGCATTGTTTATTGTAATCATTGACAAGGCTTGGGCTTTAGTTAAGCCATGTCCAACTGCGGTACCTGCAACAAAAGGAAGATTTCTCGTTCTCCAGTATGAATCATTGTAGTGCATTCCTACCAATATTCCTTTTGCAAACAATTTTACAGGAAGTTTATAGGCTTCCCAAACATCAGAATCAGCCTTGGCTGGAAGTCTGTGTGTGCTTGGAATTATTATTGGAACATTGTTTTCTTTAAGAGCATTTATGGCCGTTTCAGAATAAACAGCTCCCACAATCACTGGAAATTTAATTTGTTGAGCAACACAAAATGCAATAGCGTCTAAGGCTTCTTTGTCATTTCCGATTTGAATATATAATCTGTCATTGCCTTTCAACACACCGTTCATTGCGGAAAGTTTTAGATTATCATAAACATTATTTTCAGTGGCCAGAAGTCTGGACTGTGCAAAAAACTTGTTTAATTCGTCAATTGTTGTTTGATAATTCTCATTTTTCTTGGCTTCTCTAGTTCCGGTTGCAAAGTCAAAAGAGATGGTCATTTTAGATGGCCAATTTAACCAAACACCATCATCTGCTTTCAAAAGTGCATCTTCCCAATTCCATCCATCCAAATACATCACAGATGATCTTCCTGAAATTAAACCTCCCTCAGGCGTTGCCTGAGTGATTAAAACACCATTGCTTCTTACAGTAGGAATTACCTCAGAATCTGTATTGTAAGCTATTAAAGCTCTCACATTTGAGTTTAGTTGACCAATTTCTTGATAATCAGAAGTA
>JBGSKP010000798.1:0-2082 GCA_041741175.1 Thiocapsa sp.
TGGCAATGCGATGGGCGATGATAATGCTGGTACGGCTTTTGAGGACAAGTCGCAATTCTGCCAAAATATCGGCGGCGGTATGCGTATCTACGCTGGAGAGTGCATCATCCAACACCAAAATCTCTGGGTCGCGGATGATGGCGCGTGCAATCGCCACCCGTTGTTTTTGCCCACCAGAGAGCATCACCCCGCGCTCACCGACCAATGTCGCTAATCCTTGTGGCAATTGGGGCAGGTCGTTGGATACCCGTGAGATATGGACGGCATCATCAAGCGAATCGGCTGGAATATCGTTATCACCCATACGGACATTATCTTCTAGTGGTTGACTAAAAAGGAATGTGGCTTGAGGCACGTATGCACTGGCACGCCGTAGCACCTCTAAATCGAGGTGGCGTAAATCGGTCTCATCCAATGTCACACGTCCTTCGCTGGGGTCTAATACCCGCGAAATGAGGCTGACAAGGAGCGTTTTCCCGCATCCTGTTGGACCGACAATCCCGACCACTGACCCCGCAGGGATTTTGAGCGATATATCGCGCAGTAGCCATGTGTTATCCAGTTTGACACCCACATGATGAAATTCAATCTCCCCGCGTACCGTTGGCAAGGCTTTGGGATTGGCGGGACTTTTGATGGTCGGATTTTGGAGCAGGGGGGTAAGGCGTGCCAATGCCCCTGCGGTTTGTTGATAGCGTTGATAAATCGTGCCGATATTGAGCAAGGCGTTGCTCAATACGCCCAAATAGAGGAAAAATTGGGCAAAATTACCGAGTGTCATGTTGCCGTTGATGGTCAAAAATCCACCCGCAAGCACGACAATGGCGGCGGTCATTTCGCTGATGGCGTTGGGCAATAACCCGATGGGTTCATTGCGTCGTTTGAAAAATAGCCATGTGGCACGATAACCCAAATTCTCTTGCAAAAATTTTTGCGACATGCCTTTTTCGTTGCCAGTGGTCTTGATGGTCTGAATCCCACTGACCGAATCTTGTACCAATGCAGAGACAACACCTGCTTGGTCTTGCACTTTTTCAAAGACAGGTGCAAGCACCGACCCCGCTCGAATTTGGAAGGTGGTGGAGACGGCTAATACGACAAATACCAATACTGTGAGGGGCAGGTGAACAGTCGCCATGAGGATGAAGGTCATGCCCAAAATGAAGATGGAACTGCCACTTCTGCTGAATCCTAGCACCATTAAGCGCCAAATCATCATCACATCGCTGTGCATCCGTGAAATGATGTCGCCTGTGGCGTGATGTTGATAAAAATCTTGCTCCAATTTGAGCAGATTATCAAAGAGCAGAGTGCGAATGTCATAATTCGTTCTAAAGGCGATAATCCCGCTAGAATGACGTAACCCAAAAAACGCGCCAATGCTGATAGATGCCAATCCAATGATGAGCAAGCTATCTGAGGCGATTTGGGCAAGTGGGGCGTTATTGCGTACATGGTCAATGATGACCCCGACCAAATACGGTTCAAGGGCGGCGGTAATGCCCGCCAACATGCTAAAGGCAAATGCGGCAATGGCTTGATATTTATATTGCAATACAAAGCGCATCAGCCACCGATAATTCGCCACGGGTTGTTCTGGTGAGGATGTATGAGTTGGTTGATTCTCAGACACACTAACATAACCCGTTGCAGATGGGATAGCCATAATAAAAATCCCCTTTCTAATGCTATTCTGGATTTTTATCGTACCAAACCACAGACATAACCATTTAGTACCATTATGCAATTTTATGCGTAAGGCGGTTAATCGTAGGATTCACCGCAATAAAAAACAGACAAGCGACATATTTGTCGCCTGTCTGTAAAAATTAATGTTCACGGGCAGAAATTAATTCAGAGGGGGTTGGGTGGGTGGTTGATAGGGTGGGATGCTCACTTGGGGTTTGGCATCTTTGAGGGCATGATAGACCACATAGGCAAATGCCGCGCCGAACATCGCGCCAGCGACCAATGCCGCTAAGTTACGATTACCCAGATTCGATGCACCAGAATATGTCACCAGCATCCACATGGCGCTCACCAACCCAGAAATATCAAAGGAGAGGGTGATGGCGGCATTAT
>JBGSKP010000799.1:0-1977 GCA_041741175.1 Thiocapsa sp.
CCTACGGTCCAGGTCCTCAGCCCGGGCAGCAGATGGGTCATCCGGGTGTCCAGCCTGGGCAGCAGAGCGTGCCCCAACCTGGCACGGCACCTGCCTACCCGGCGCAGGCTCCGGGCCAGCGTTCTGGCGTCCAGCCCGGCATGGCGCCGAACCCTGGGCACCCGGGCCCTTACCAGACGAGTCCGCAGCAGGGCGGGTACACCATCACGCAGCCCCTGCCGACCATGCCCGCCGCTGGTCAAGCGCCGATGATGCAGCAGCCGTATCAGGGGGCGCTCGCGGTACAACCGTCTAGTAACTGGTTCGCTGACGCGTGGGGAGTGTTCCGTCGGATCTGGAGAGGTGATGTCCTAGAAGCGTTTGATCTGTCCATGGCCTCCCGGAAGTTCTGGCTCTGGACTGGTCTTGCTCAGGCTGGGTTTGCCGGGTTAGCCTATGCCAACTTGCTGTGGCGGGTGATGTCCTCCATTGACAACGGCGCCAACCACGTTACTCACAGCTTCCTTGGTTGGTTCGGTATGGACGACCCCAATCAGAGTTATGAGATCACCGGATTCGACTTCAGTGCATGGTTGAAGGCGTTCATAACCATGTTCCTGGCCGTCGCCGTGGTGTTCGCTGTACGTCCGCTCTTCATCAAGATGGTATACGCGTGGCGTCAGTCCAGGCAGACTTGGGAGGTTGCCTATACCGTCAACTCGGTTGCGACCCTGTCCTCCACCTTCGTCGTCGCAGTCGTCAGTGTCCTGTGGTTTGTGCCCTCCGGGGCACTGGTCCTGGTAGGGCTTGTAATGCTGGGGGCGCTCGGCGCGATGTGCCAGTTCCTTGGTGAGTTACTTCTCTACACTGGTGTGAACAAGACCGGAGGATTCCCCCCATATTCTCGTTTCCCGCTCGTCCCGCACGTCATTGGGACTGGCTTTTACGCGGTAGTGGTTGCCGTACTCTGGTTGCTCTGCGGCACGGTCGGCAGGGGGATCATGTCATGAGTCCGACGGTGAGCGAGCGGCGTCTTAGCGCGCCAATGCGACGTGGCATCGTGGCACTGTGCGTGGCGATGGCCTTCGTGTTGTCGGGGTGCGGTGCTGTCATAGGTACAACGCTCAAGGTCAACGACGATGGTTCGGGTTCCCGGAGCTTTACGGTGACCTTCACCAATGACGATTCCGACGAAGCCAAGCAGATGTTTGCCAAGCCATTGAGCGTCTATGACGCAAGTATCAAGAAGCATGTTCCCTCGCAGCTGACGTACAACGGCTTGCACATGCAGGGAAAGTCGATGGTTGCCTCCTTCCAGCTCGACTTTTCTAGTCCCCAGGACTACCTCACCAAGGTGCGTGCCATCATTGGCGGCTCCAAGGATCCGACTTCTGACATCCAGAACATCAACACCCCGTTGGTTAACGGAGTCGTCGGCAAGGAGAACTTCACGTCCCATGACCTTCTTGAGTGGTTGCCGGACGGTTTGGAACAGGACGGAATCGTCGATTCCGGCAACGTTGGGAACGTCCTCGACTCCGAGAACAACATGACGTTGACGATCGGAGGCAAGAACTTCACCTCGCAGACGCCGCTGGACATCGAGCACGTGGCTGACAACGGTTTCGACCAGGTTGTCGTTCAGCTGAACTTCAAGAGCATGAAGGACGTCGGTGCCGTTGTCTGGTACTTCTCCGAGCAGGCCTGGGGCGCTGACAAGGAGAATAAGGTCAAAGCTTTCCTAGACCAGGTCACCAAGGATGGCAATGGTGAGGCCGCCGACGCGAAGAGTGACGACCTGCCTGAGAATGTGCGCCAACGGCTCTCGTCGACCTACCCAGTGGGCAAGAAGGTCACCATCAAGGCCGGCTCTCTGGATGAGGTCGACAAGAGGGTCGCTCAGGCTCTCGGCAACAAGTCTGGCAGTTTGAAGATCTCCCCCGGACAGGCGAAGCAGAGCGACCCGAGCAGTGGGGCAACAGCGGCATTCGTGATCCC
>JBGSKP010000800.1:0-1588 GCA_041741175.1 Thiocapsa sp.
GAGGCCCGCGCCGGCCGCAAGATGGGCCATTTCACCCGGGTGACGCCGCGCAAGGGCTGAGCGGCCCAATGGCTGAGCGTCACGGAAAATGCGCCGCGGCGAGTTGACACAATCCGCATGAGCCGGTACATGCCCTCCAACCCAAGCGCGCGCCCCTCCGGCGCGCTTTTGATTGATGCGGAGCGGCGTAGCCGTTTCGCCAGAACCTCGCGGATCAGAACAATGAAGATCAAGAATTCGCTCAAGGCGCTCAAGGCACGTCACCGCGACAACCGTCTGGTTCGTCGCAAGGGCCGCGTCTACATCATCAACAAGCTCAACCCGCGCTTCAAGGCGCGCCAGGGCTGACGCCTGCCGATGCATGAAACGCTCACGCCGGATGGCGCGGGCGAGGTTGACATGCATCCGGATGAGGCGCTGCGGCAGGATTGCGTGGACATCCGATCGTGCGGCGCCGCTGGGTGAGATGAGCCCGGCTTCGGCCGATCACTCAAAATTGGTTTGATCTTTGGCGCAGGCGGACTACCTTTCCGTCATGCGCCATTTCCCGTTCGCACGCTTCGTCCTCTCCGCGCTCACAGGCCTCGCGGTTGCCGGATCATTGGCCGGCCCGCTCACAGCCCAAGCCGCCTCTCCTGAAACGACCGAGCCGGCCAAGGCCGAGCCGCAAAAGCGCGAGACGCTCGATACCCTGTTCGACGACCTGACGCGCCAGCGCGACGCCGACGAAGCCAAGCGCATCGCCGACCGCATCTGGTCGCGCTGGCGCGATTCGGGCAGCGCCACCGGCAATCTGTTGCTGCAATGGGCCGACAAGGCGATCGCCGAGAAGAAGCACGCACTGGCGCTCGATCTCCTTGACCAGATCACCGTGCTGTTGCCGGACTTCTCGGAAGGCTGGAACCGCCGCGCCACGCTGCACTACATCATGGGCAATCACGACTTGTCGATGTCGGACATCAACCAGGTGCTACGCCTCGAGCCGCGCCATTTCGGCGCACTCGCCGGCATGGCGGCGATCTTCGGCGCCGATGGCAACGACGAACTGGCGCTGAAGGCCTGGGAGCGAATGCTCGACGTCTATCCGAGCAACCGCGAAGCGCAGAAGAAGGTCGGCGAGATTTCCGACAAGCTCGCCGGCAGCCGGACCTGATCCTGCCCGCTCGTCGCCGCGTCGCTGCCACCCAACAAAACTGTCACGAAACCCTGTTAGGGCATGACCTGCCCGGCCGCGACCGGTCGGGCTTGGCACATCTTCCGGCTTAATCGGCCTGCCCTGCTGTACCGCACCGCCAGCGGCCGGCCCCGAAAGGATTTCCTGATGAAGACGTTTTTCGCCCTCGCCGCCGTGCTTGCCGCCGTCGCCGGCCCCGCCTCGGCATCCGACATTTCCGGCACGCTGGTGCTCTACACCTCGCAGCCCAACGAAGACGCGCAGTCCACTGTCGACGCCTTCACCGCCGCCCATCCCGGCGTCAAGGTCGACTGGGTGCGCGACGGCACCACCCAGATCATGGCCAAGCTGCGCGCCGAGATCGAGGCCGGCAGCCCGAAGCCTGACCTGCTGCTGATCGCCGACACCGTGACC
>JBGSKP010000801.1:0-2068 GCA_041741175.1 Thiocapsa sp.
GGGCGCGGAACATCCGCACCCGCGCGTGAACACGGGCCGACTCGACGGCGAAGACGGGCGAAGGGCCCGATGGATCAAGATTCACGGATCAGGACTTGGGCGTCGCCCCCTCGAACAAGGGACAACCCCAGCCCGGACCCCCTCGGTCGCGTCCTGAGCAACGTCCATCGATCGTGTGCAAGCCCATGAAAGCCCTCGTCAAACCACAGGCCGAGTGGAGGCTCTGCCTGCTTCAAGTGCGACGGGCGAACCCGCCGCACGCGCGTGATATCTGATCCGGCAACGCTGAGAGGCGGCACCTGGATTGCTGACTCGGGCCGGTCCACGTTCGGGCCGGCCACCAGAAAGCGTAGCAGAGTATCACCGGACGTGAACGAACCGTCAAGGGACAGGAAACGTCGGAGGGGGGCTCGGACCGATACAGTCGTGTCGGTCTGTCGCCGTCAGGAGGTTGGACGCATGGGCATCGAAGCACTCGCTCGCAAATCTCAACGCCGCCTGGGGATCGCCATAGCCCTGGGGGTTTCCCTTGGATTCTCCCTGGTCATGGTCGGGTGCGTCAAACTTCGACGGAGCGAGTACGAAGCCTCGAAGCTTCGCGAGCCCGAACCGAGCAAGTACCGCGTCATCGTGCAGGGGCCGCGAATCTCGAACAGGTCGCTCGCGGCGGTCGATGTCGTGAACGCCCGCGGGCCGGTGAGAATCATCGTTGACCCGAATCTTCTTCGGCCGACGGTCGACGCCCGGCCATTGCCGGACTTTGCGGCATCCGTCGATGACATCGACGCGTTGCACGAGGGGATGGCGGTCACCGCCGAATCGATCATCGACACGTGGCGAAACGTGCTGCGCGTTCGCGCGGCGTATTTGAACACCGGGGAAAACGCGAGGATCGAACTGACCGTCCGAATCCCCAGTTGCGGCGGCGTGTTGATTCGAAACGCCGACGGCAACGTGGAACTGATCGGGGTCACGGGCGACATCAACGTCCACAGCGGTGTCCTGAATCAGGCCCCCGGCGGCAACATCAGCATCATCACCGAGCGCAAGATGGAAGGGCCGCTGAAACTCGCGACGACTTCGGGTGATATCGATCTGATCATGCCCCCCACATCGACGGGCGACTTTGAGGTGTCGTCAATGGACGGCCGCGTCACGATGCAGCTGGAGGGCGGTCAGGTGTCGGGCGTCAAGACGGCGTCAACGCGCTGGACCGGCCTGATCAATCAGGGCATTCATTTTTGCCAGGTCGAAACGATGAAGGGCAATGTGCGAATTCGGATGGTGGATCAGCCCGTGGAGCACCAGGCCCGCATGGGCATGGCGCCTTAAGCCCACGGCTTATTCGACGGCCCAACACGCGACTTCGTGGCCAGCCTTCTTGAGTTCCAAGGGCGGCATTTCCACGCGGCAGCGATCCATCACCTTGGGGCAGCGCCCCTGGAAGGGACAGCCCGGCGGTGGGTTGAGGGGACTGGGAACGTCGCCCTGCAGCACGGCCAGAGGGCGACGATCGGCCGGGTCATCGATGGGGTTTGCGCCGAGGAGCGCCTGCGAATACGGGTGCTGGGCTCGCTTGTGAACGTCGTCGGTGGGCATCTTTTCCACGGCATGGCCGAGGTACATGACAACGACGCGGTCGCAGAAATGCTCGACGACCTTCAGGTCGTGCGAGATGAAGAGCATGGTCAGGCCGAACTGCTCCTTGAGGTCCATCATCAGGTTCAGGACCTGGGCCTGAATCGAAACGTCGAGGGCGGAGACCGGCTCGTCGGCGATCATGAACGTCGGCTTGACGGAGAGGGCCCGGGCAATCCCGATGCGCTGGCGCTGGCCGCCGCTGAATTCGTGGGGAAACTTGTCCGCGGCATCCGGGCGAAGGCCGACGGTCTGGATGACGCGATCGATGTAGTCGTTGACTTCGGCCCGATCCACGACGCGATGGAAGAGCACGGCCTCCCGAAGGAGTGCTCGGACGGTCAGGCGCGGGTTGAGCGAGGAATACGGATCCTGAAAGATGATCTGCATCTTGCGGCGATAAGGCATCATCGCGTCATGGCTGAGGTTG
>JBGSKP010000802.1:0-2134 GCA_041741175.1 Thiocapsa sp.
CAATCACTGGGATGCGTTCTGAAGTTGTACCACTCATCGGTGCGCTTCCACTTCACGGGAAGCGACTTCGTTGAGGCATGCTCGCGATCCACAACGTCGATCGTCGCCTCCTGGATTTTCGGATGGCTTGCAAACTGCGCGCCGACGAGTTGCGAGTACCACTTCCAGTCGTATTCGGTGTCCGTGGCGGAATGCACGCCGACGAATCCGCCGCCGCGATGGATGAAGTTCTCGAACTCGTGCTGCTGCTTGTCATCCAGCACATCGCCCGTCGTGTTGAGGAAGATCACCACACGGCAGCGCGAGAGATGCTCCTCATCGAACTGGCCGGCATCCTCGGTGGCGTCAACCACGAAGCCATGCTTCGCGCCCAACGCCGTGATGGCCTTGATGCCGTCGGGTATTGAGTCGTGCCGAAATCCCGCCGTCTTGGAAAACACCAGCACGCGCGGCTGATCGGCGACCGGCTGCGTCGCAGGCGGCTGCGATCGAGCGGCCAATGCGAACAGAGCGGCGATGGTGGCAGCCGAGATGGTCAGTATCCTGATGTACGCTGAGAGACTTGGCATGGCGCGATTCTACGCGGCGGCGGCTTATGCCACATGTCGCGTCGCCTCCGTTTCGCTTGGCGACCGGACTGATCCTGTCTCTTCCTCCTTCTCCCACCCCCCTGCTCCCTGTTACGCTACCCGTTCATGTCTGCAACGTCGCCCATGCCAGATCTTCCTCCTGATCGCAGTCACGTGCTCACCGAGCAGCGGCATCCGCGCTCCATGACGCTCTGCAGCAAGGACGTGCGCGGCATTGTCGATCTCATGATCGAGGATCAGGCCATGGCGGTGCAGGCGCTGCGCACTGGCGCACCGGCCCTCGCCGCATTCATCGAAGACCTCGTTGCACGAATGCAGGATGGCGGTCGATTGATCTATGTCGGTGCCGGCACCTCCGGGCGTTTGGGCGTGCTTGATGCTGCCGAGTGTCCGCCCACATTTCATTCCGATCCCTCACTGGTCGTCGGCATCATCGCCGGCGGCGACACCTCATTGCGACAGTCATCGGAAGGACGTGAGGATGAACTCGAAGGTGCTGCAGAGGCGATCGAGGCCTTGCAGTTGACGGAGAACGACACGGTGCTGGGCATCGCGGCAGGGGGCACAACGCCATACGTTTTGGGGGCGTTATGCATTGCCAAGGCGTCGAAGTCGATGACGGGCCTGCTGACTTGTTCGCCGCCTGCGCAGAATCCGATGGACTGCGATCACCTCATCGTGCTGCGCACCGGCCCGGAGATTCTCACCGGCTCAACACGACTGAAAGCCGGCACGGCGACGAAGATCGCGCTCAACACCATCACCACCGCAGTCTTCGTGCAGATGGGCAAGGCGTACAGCAATCTGATGATCGATCTGCGCGCCTCCAATCAGAAACTCACCGATCGCGCGATTCGCATACTGCAGCAGGTCTGCTCGAACATCTCGCGCGAGCAGGCTGCGGAGATGCTGACCGCATCTCAAGGCGACTTGAAGGCGGCGATCGTCATGCAGCGCCTTGGCGCCTCGCTTGAGGAAGCGCGGCAACTGCTGTGCGAGCATCGGGGACACCTACGCGCGACGCTGGATGGCCAGACACGGTGAGGCAATCAGCCGGAAGCGATCACTCGCCTGCATTCAAGTGTTCGCGCAGGTATCTCCAGCGCAACGCGCTGTAATTGCCTCCCACGCCGTGGTCGTAGTCGGGGTAGAACATCATGTCGAAGGGCTTGTCGGCCTTCTGAAGCAGATCGACCAGTTGCCATGAATTGTTGGGATGCACGTTGTCATCAACCATGCCCTGCACGATCAGCAGGTGGCCTTTCAGGTTGTCGGCATACTCGAGGCATGAGCCGACCTTGTAGCCGTCAGCATTCTCCTGCGGCGTGCGCATGTAACGTTCGGTGTATATCGTGTCGTAATTCTTCCAATCGGTGACCGGCGCGCCGGCCACGGCGACGTGAAACACTTCGGGATACTTCAGGATCGCCAGCGCGGACATGTAACCGCCGTATGAGTGCCCGTAGATTCCCACGCGCTCGCCATCGACATACGGCCGCTGCGCCAAATACTTCACGCCGTCAGCCTGATCTTTCATGTCTTTG
>JBGSKP010000803.1:0-1529 GCA_041741175.1 Thiocapsa sp.
AAGGCAAGCCACAGATGAACACCTTGATTGATGATAAAGCGGAATTAATCGCCAGCGCCGATAAGGTGAAAGCCAGCCACGCGACTTGTGTCTATGTGGGGCATGGTGAGCCGTTTATGTTGCCACTATAGGGTAAATTCGTGATGAAAATGAGCCGATTATCGCATAAAATAGAGAGATATATTGATGCTCACCATAGGCGATACAATCATGACACTAGAGTATTATTTTGATACAGAACTCGAAAATACCCTCATTGGGACATTCAAACAAGGTTGGACATGGGAAGATTATATGGATATTATCAATCGGCTAGTCAACGACCCCACCAACCACACCATCCCAACCGAGAGTCGGGTTGACCAAATCCTAGATTTTCGCAAGGCGGTCAAACTGCCTGATGATGGGGTTGGGATGATTCGGATTGAACAAAGCCGTTATGTCAACAAAGATAAAAATATTCCGCGTGGCGGAGGGATAACCATTTTTGTTGGCAACCCGCTATGGATTGCATCATTCCTGCGTACTGTTGGGTCAAAAATTAAGCAAGGTACGGTCAAAGAGCGAACCTTTCAGACCATCGAAAAAGCGCGGGACTACCTCATTCAGCATCGCGCTCATTCATCGGATTAAGGCGTTTATTCCCCTGCCCTAGTGCATTTAGGGCAGGTTTGAAGCCCTCTTACAAAGTGGGTTGGAGTCAACGCCAAGGGGGGTCGGTGGCACATTGCATCATATACAGCCGATAGAGGCGCATCTCATGATAGCGAAGGAATATTCCCGTACTTATATCATTCCGATTCCACGCTATTTCTAAATATGACTGTGCAATGCCACCCGCCACCATATAATTATCATGCAATGTGTAACATACAATCCTATCAGGCGTAGTGGCAAAGTGAGCATCATTCACGCGCATCAAGCGATGATGAAAATTCAGGCTGGTTTCGATGGTCAAGGCGGGGAAATCAAACGCGGATGGCATATCGGTGCGGGTTTCATCGGCAAAATTGACCACCTCTACCACCTGTGCGTTGAATTGGACGCTATATGCCTCATCATCCCACACGGGATTTGATAGCAACAGGCGGATATGATAATTATCAGCCGATAAAACAGCTTCTTGCGCGTCTATATTGGGGGTATTCTCCCACATCCGTATGATAATCGGGGTATCCACCGCCATGCTATACACCTGAAAGCTGGTAGTAGTATAGTGAATGCGCGGATTCACATCCGACAGGGTTAAAATGCCCCTATCGTCCGCCACGACTGACCATGTGCCAGTCGTAGCGGTGAGAAAATAATAATCAAGGACGTGATTATATGCCGATACTGTGCCGATACCCATCAGCATCACGATGGCTATGACCACCAATTTCTTCATTATGATACTTTCTATAAATCACCCATGCAGGTATTGGCAAAGTTGGTATAGGCTTGCACCTTCGCAAGATTTAATGCCACATATTCAGTATTTTCGGGTTGGTCTGCGCCACCATTTTCAAAATAGACGGCAACGGCATCGC
>JBGSKP010000804.1:0-1767 GCA_041741175.1 Thiocapsa sp.
CTCAAATTTCTAAGCATGATTGACTGTTCCCATAGGGATGAGGCACAAAAAATGCACCATGTGTCTCCAATACCATCTCCTGAACATGTTTTATGAGGATACGGTCCAAGATACCAGCACATATTGCTCAGGATGGATCCATCCAATCACTAAGAACCCACTGGTGAAACAGAATCTGAGATGCAGCCATTGTTTCCAAGAGACAATGTTGGCACATCTCCAAATCACACTCAAGTCATAATCTGTGACAATTTGTTGCTTTTTCAATTTGCCCAGTCCTCACCAAAAAGAGGAGTTCTTTTCAAGTCATCTGCCACTTATTGTGACTGGAGTCAAGTGGAGGACCCATCCTGAGCAATTTGTGCTGGTATCTTGGATTGTTCAAGAAAAATGACACAGTTGAAGTGAAGAAGAATGATGGAATACAAGAAAGAGCAGGCAGGCAATTTAAGTAAGAGCAAAAAAAAGCAGCAGCATTGTCATGATGATAGTGTATTGGTGCAATTGATGACCTCCAGAGCAAAAACAATTACCTAAGAGAAAAGATGAAAACCTAATGAAAGTAACAAAGTGGTAGATGTTCACAACCCTGTCACCATGCTCGGGGAGCAGCACCATTTCATTCTGATCAGTCAAACACCATTAAATTTTCACAAGGAGGGATTGTATTAAAATCTATGTATAATTTGATATTTGATTGGGCGGGAGCCAAGAATAATGCTTTCAAGGGCCTAAGAGTGCACAAAGCCAAACCAAGAAATGTCTGGTTTTGATCAATTTTTATGGATAGTCATCGACTCAACTACATCCGTTGACAGCGAATGGAAGCATACAAATTCGTAGAATATTGACCTCACACAGAACATTTGTACCACAATGAATCAGGTTACACACGATATTCAAAAGGAGGCACATGACTTTGTATGTGCATCTGGCCCCCTAAGACAATTTATCCCAATTTTGGCGGCATTCGGAGAGCGGCATTGATCAAACGTTGCAACAATGACGAGGCTGAGCTTCTCCTATTTCATCGTTGCCTTGGTTTCCGGGCTGGTGGCTGGCAGCGACGGGCACCGACTGGACAAGAACCGGGAGTTGGACACTGTTGAGGACTTCGGATTGAACACTCTTCGTGAATCCATGTTCGTGACGTTCTTGATTGATGTCTCAGACAACGGGGACACATTTGCCAATGCCGAACCCGTCGCGAACGCCGCCTCTGCTTCCCTCCGAGCGGCCCCGGGAGGATGCAGCGGGTGGGACAACAACATCATTCCAAATAAAAAAAGCGCTGCTTCTGTAGGAGGTTTTACCGCCCGCATGGCAGATGACTTCAAGGTCACTGAACCCGTCATCATTCTCAGCTTTCGCTTTCGCACAGCCAACGACGCCGGTTTCTCTACGGGCAGCACTCTGAATACATTCATTTACAAGGACAGTGACGGCAGTGGTTTGCCCGACACTGAAATTGTCTCGATTGCAAGCACTGTCTTCACGGAGACGAGAGTCACTCCAGATACCTTTGGTACGTTCGGTTATCAAGACTATGTGTATTCCGTGAAATTCAACCCACCGATTGAGATCAACGCTGCTGGTACCTACTGGATATCACACCGATTCTTGAATTCTCCTCCTGGTGGCATTTCTTATTGGCTTTCCTCTAATGGTTCGCCGGACGGCAATGGCACCCTAACCACCATTGCTTCTGATAACGTTACAACTTGGGAGATCTATACAGCCCAACAGCTCGCATTTGAGCTTGTCTTC
>JBGSKP010000805.1:0-1812 GCA_041741175.1 Thiocapsa sp.
GCGCTTGCACGCGCTTTGCGTTTACGTGGCAGTGAATTGCCGATTGTTGCATTAACCGCTCACGCATTGTCGTATGATCGTCAGAAGTGCTTGGATGCCGGCTGCAGCGACTATATCACCAAACCGATTGACCGACGAACACTGCTGGACGTTTGTGCAAAATGGATCGGGCTCGCAGTTCACTGCGCTGTTTGACGCGTACAGCATGCGAATACACACAACAGAACGCAACGAGCGCGGTTCGTTTCTTTTTTTGACATTGCAAAAGGCTGCAATCGTCGAGTTCCGAAAGAAATTTGGGCTCTAAAGCGAAACCAAGTGCAAGGTTTATGGTGTAAGCCGGGATTTAAACTCTCCATCCGCTACCATTTAAACTTTGCCTTAGCCATGCTTGTGCCGAAACCCGTCATTCTCGTCATCGACGACTCGCCTGACACTCACAAACTGGTTCGGTTTCTCCTGCGCAAATGCCATGCAGATATACACCATGCGATGCGGGGACGCGATGGATTGGATATGGCCGTCAGTCTAGACCCCGACCTGATCCTGTTAGACTACGACATGCCGGGTTTAAACGGCATGGAAGTGCTACGACGCCTGCGTTCCAACCGTTCCTTTGCGTCGACTCCGGTTATCTTTATCACAGGGTCCACGGAAGAGTCTCTGATTGCTGATGTATTTGCAAGCGGCGCAAATGACTATATTCGCAAACCACTGCTCTCTACTGAACTGGTAGCGAGAGTCAATGCGTGCCTCAAAACACATTCGTTGTTGCAAGAGTTAAACCACCGCGCACGATTCGACGAATTGACGAACTTACCTAACCGTTGGTCAATGCTGCAGAACATTGCACAAGCACTCGAGAAGCAGAAGCTGGATCATCGCGAGTCCTTTGCGGTCTTTCACATTAATTTTGATCGCTTTCGATTGGTCAATGAAAGTTTGGGACGTGCCATCGGCGATAGCCTGCTGAAGGAAGCGGCTATCAGAATTCAACGAGTTATCGCTTCCGACGATATTTCTCAGAATGGTTGTCGTCCGCAGATGGCGGCCCGCTTGGACGGCGATGAATTTGTTGTACTGGTGCGCGAGGTTACAACCGTTCACGACCTGAATGCCATTGCCGAAAAGATGATTGAAGCACTATCTGATCGCTTCTCAATTAGTCTCAACAACCTCTACATCGACTGCAGTATTGGAATTGCTGTCAGCAACATTAAGTATGTATCAGCCGAAGAACTGTTGTGCGATGCGGATACAGCGATGCATGCAGCCCGCGAATTGGGGCGTCATCGCTACTGCTTGTTTGTGGAAGAGATGCGTGGCAAAGCTCAATCGCGTCTTGCGCTAAACACAAACTTACGCAATGCAATCGAAAAGAACGAATTTGAACTGTTGTACCAACCTGTCATCCAACTCAAAACTGACGCGGTCGCGTCAGTCGAGGCGCTTATTCGTTGGAACCACGCACCGTATGGAATGATTAACCCGGAGAAATTCATTCCGTTCGCCGAGGAAACTGGGCTTATCTTAGAAATCGGCGAGTGGTGCCTGCACGCCGCTTGCCGACAGTTAGCCAAATGGAATCGGGATGTGCCTGAGTCGTCGCCTAAGACATTAAACATCAATATCGCCCGTCAACAACTGGTACACCCAGCCTTCCTGGACGATCTCAAGAGAATCCTAAACGACACCGGCGTCGATGCCACTGCGATTCACTTGGAGATTACCGAAAGTGAAATGATGAAGGACACTTCACTGGCCATTCGGGTGTTAAACGAACTCCGTGAATTCGGTGTTAAGATCGACATT
>JBGSKP010000806.1:0-3665 GCA_041741175.1 Thiocapsa sp.
CGTGTCCGCGATAGTCGCAAGCTTCCGCTCCGGGTCGCGGCTCTATATAGCCGGAAATGGAGGTTCTGCCGCAGATGCCCAACACTTGGCCGCCGAGTTCGTCAGCAAATTGGCCAAGCCGCGGGACCCACTTCCGGCGGAAGCACTTTCCACTGATACTTCGGTTCTGACTGCAATCGGCAATGACTATGGTTTCGAGCACCTTTTCTCCAGGCAACTCAAAGCCAAGTTTCGTCAGGGTGATATATTTCTTGGGATCACGACTTCTGGAAACTCGCCGAATATTCTGGAAGCTCTGAAGTTCGTGCAAACCTGCGGCGGATACTCGATCCTTTTGAGTGGACGCTCGGGTGGGAAGGCTAAGACCTTGGCCAGCACGGCGATCCTCGTGCCGAGCGACGTGACGGCGGGTATTCAGGAAGCCCATCTCGTGCTCTACCATTCTCTTTGTCAAGCTGTGGAACAGGAAATGTTTCCATAAGTCCAAGGAGCAATCAAAGTGGTTCAGGCAACGGCGCAAACGAACATCTATTTTTTGGGATCATACCTTTGCTTGAATCATTTTTTTTCGGTGTGGGAGTCGTCCGCCCGTTCTTTGATCCTCGTGAATGACAATCCAAACCTCGTTGAGTTTCTAAAGGTCGCTCTTCCCGAAGAAAATATTGATACTCTCAATATCCCTTCTTTTACCTGGAATCTTTGGAAGTTTCCTTGGATCTTTTATCAAAGAATCATCCTCATACGTCGGTTGAGGCTGGTTCGGACTCCTGCGAACGCCTATTATTTCTGCAATGGCTACACTCTTAATTTTTTCATGCTTATCGAATACTTAATTCGAAAGGGCTGGTGCGTAAGATTCGTCAACGCCGAACCACATCTTGCTCTTAAGGAGTTTAGCCTCAGTATTCGCCTGCGATTCAGGCTGCTGCTCATTCGCTTCTTTCTAAGGACCCGTGTATCGTTCGCCAGGAACCAATGGTGGGTGACCTTTTTCTACTCTGTCATTGACGACAGTTCGCAGAATATGCAGTTGCTCAGTTGGCAGAAAGTAGGTGAGAAGTTAAAGCTCTCCGAAAAGTTTCAATATGATGACGGAGTCCTCTTCATCGATGCTCCGCTTCATAGTTATCAGGGAGTAGATGTCGAACACAGTCAAGAGAGTCTGTGCCAATGGATTGAAGAGAATATGAAGGCAGACGACATGATCCTTCTCAAACCACATCCAGCAGCGGCGTCCCACTCTTTCTCGGGGACGAGGCTGGAGGGACGAATCAAGATGATCCCGGCGTTCATTCCTGCCGAAATCCTACTACTGAATCGCAAATTTTTCCTTGCGTTCACAACGGGGGCTGCCAATACGTTCAATGGCAAAGTCCTTTCCTTGGCAAATGTTTTGAAGTTTGATGACAATAGCTCGAGAGTTGCCTTTTGGGAACATTTCAAGCAATGTATGGTTGCCAAAAATATTGAAGTTGTTGATTTTTCTGGTGGTGTTAAATGAAGAGAGTCGCGATTATTGGTGGCGGGCAAATTGGAAGTCGCCACCTACAGGCCCTGGCTTTGATGCATGAACCCTTGACTATATGCGTGGTCGATCCTTCCGAGGAATCGAGAGATACATGCAAGCGGAGATTTGCGGAGGTGCCTTCTTCGACCAGGCATAATCTGGAACTCTTTGATGGAATGAAATTCGACAATAGCAATTTTGATGCCGCGATCATTGCCTCGTCGTCTATTGTACGGCGGTCCCTCGTTCTCGACTTTCTTAACTCCTGTTACTGCGAGCAGGTTATTCTTGAAAAATTTCTCTTTCCCAAGCAGGAACAATACTACGAAGTGAGCCAAGCATTTGAGAGACGCAATGTGAAAGCCTGGGTGAATTGCTGTTTGCGCAGCAACCCATTTTACCAAAAAATGAAAGACAATTTGCTCAAAGGATCCTCAGTAGTCATGACAGTGACAGGGGGAGAGTGGGGAATGGGATCAAACTCTGTTCATTATATAGATCTTTTCTTGTTCTTGACTGGAAGCGACAGGCTCGATGAGGTCGAAGAGAATTTTGATGATTCCTTTCTGAATTCAAAGCGTAGTGGCTATGTGGAAGTAACAGGGTCCATTTCTCTTGGTACAGGAAAGCACTTGTTGAAATTGGAATCAAATCGTTCAGTCGATCGTCCAACTAGCATTGAGATTGCAGCAAACGGCTGTACGTGGAAGATTGTTGATCGGATCGATCACATTGAAGTGGAAAAGCACTGTGATGGAGTCGTCGCTTCCGCTATGGTGGGCATGCCATTCCAAAGTCAGATGACGAATAGAGTCCTGGAGAATCTTCTTGCATTTGGAACATGTGATCTTCCGAGTTTCTCGTTCTCCACTCAATACCATAAAAGAATATTGGCTGTATTGGAGAAATATGTTGAAAGACGTGGATTCCCTCGTGAAGAAAACTATTTTTTCACCTAGAAGAGGATTTGTATGAGAGTTGCGCTCATTGGTCCTGGGAAAATCGGAATTGAATACTTTAAAGTTCTTAAAGCCCTTGATGTTAAGGATCTAACTGTCGTAGGTCGCGGAGCTGCGAGTTCCCGCTTTTTCTTCGAAGCCACAGGCCAACAACCTATACTGGATGACGATAGGCTTTCCAAGCTCATGGAAACCCGTCCAGAAGCCGCGATCGTAGCGGTTTCAGTCGAGAATCTCTGCGTGAGTGTGAGCCAGTTGTTGCGGCAGGGAGTTACGCGCATCCTGTTGGAAAAGCCCGCCGGAGTCGATATCCAGGAAATAACTCAAGTGACAAATTTAGCAAAAGAATTTGGCGCTGAAATCTTTGTGGCTTACAACCGTCGGCACTATTCCTCCATCATCGAACTGCGTCGACTGATTGAAGAAGATGGCGGTGTTCTATCCTTTCATTTTGATTTTACAGAATGGCCGCATATGATTCTTCCGGAATTCACTAATCCGCGCGTATTGGACAACTGGCTCTTGGCGAATTCGAGTCACGTCATTGATCTAGCCTTTCACTTGTGCGGAAAACCCAAATCCTGGGAGTGTCGAACCTCTGGCTCGTTGCCTTGGCACAAACGTGGCAGTGTCTTTGCAGGGTCGGGGGTGACGCATGCAGGGAGTCTTTTCTCCTATCACTCAAACTGGGAATCTCCCGGTCGTTGGGGGATAGAAATCTGCACAGCGAGACGGAAATATTTCTTGAGACCGTTGGAAAAACTGCAGGCTCAAAAACATGGTTCAGTAGCTATCGAACCTGTGGAACTCGATGATCGACTTGATCTATCTTTTAAACCTGGATTGTTTAAACAGACAGAGTCGTTCCTATCTCGAACGAATACCGAGTCTATGATCCGTATCGAAGAGCATCTACGTCGGGTGACAGAGGTCTATTTCAGGATAATAGAAGGGACTCACTCTAACCCATAGACAGTGTGGCGATTAAGACGTCAATAGACCGAGAAGTGGTTGTCGCTTATCGCCAAGCTTGTATTGATCCTCAAAATTGTCCAAATAATCCCCAAAACCAAGTTTTCCGTCCTGCTCCCAGTCTTCATGACTTAACCCCATAGCCATCATGATCGTAATGAGCAACTCATTAATGGTTCGGCCAATTTTGGGAACGTCTTCACCGAACTTACCGTCTCGCCAGTAGC
>JBGSKP010000807.1:0-2272 GCA_041741175.1 Thiocapsa sp.
TCGATACCACCGCAAAGACCAGCCAGATGTGGGTGCAGGCCGCCGCATTTACCGCACTCACCACGGGAACTGCCCCAAAGACAGCGTTCTGCACCTTGTGGTCCGCCGTCAAGGACGCGGGATGGCTCGTCGCACGCCAGCGCGTGACGCTGCTCCCCTCGAGCGGCAAGGTCATCCTGCCGCTGGGAATGCCGTTCTCCTGCGCAGGCGTCACCGGCCTGATGTTCGCCATCGAGTTCTCGGGTATTTCGGGTATCATCGAGGAGCCGTCCGTCTTGTGGCGCTCCTTCGACTCGGGAGACCCAAGACGACCCAACGCCTGGGCCTCCTTGACCACGCTCTCCGATGTCTCCGCCACACACGCCGCCGCCAACAGCGGCACACAGGCCGTCACCACCACAGGCAAGATCATGGCCCAGCCGGGGTTCCGGTACTGGACGAGCGGGACGGACCCCAACGGCACAGCCGAAATCGTCGTCGCCGCGAAGATGTCATGAAGACGGGCAGAGTCCTGCACGATACGAGCCCCAGACCCGACCTGAGCCGGTTCGTGGATGGACCCACCGATGCCATCGCCTGGAGAGGGGACCAACCGCTGGTCTCGCAACATCCGCCCACCGCAGTACAAGGTACGCCGCCCAGACCCGACTTGAGCCGGTTCGTGGACGGCCCCACCGACGCCATTGCGTGGGCATGGGACGAAGAGGAGATCACACTCGCGGAGGCAACCTTGAGCGGGGTGCGGACAGGTCACCTCGCAGGCGCGACCGCCCCCGTGATGACCATCGACCCGAGCGCCATCGATCGTGTGTCTACCGGCGCGCTCCTCACCTCCCCGCCAGCTCAGGCGGACCTATGGGAGATGGAGAAGGATCTCCCCGTCTCCATCAGCGACTTTCTGTGCCCAGGCAGCTCCAGGCACTTTGCACTCGAACAGCAGTTTGCGCCGCCTGCGCCTGCTGTGGACGCCGAGTGTCGCCAGGAGCTGCGCCATCTCGAAGACAACGAGCCGCTGTGTGCCGTTCCGTTCGTCAACGTGCGGGCGACGGACGAAGAGGACTGCGACTGCAGCTACGACATGATATATTTTGCCCTCGACACCGAGATCTATCTCCACGACGAGGAATATCGGGCGACGATCCCAGATTTTGAAAGGTCCAATCCCATCATCCACGGATACGCCATCGGGAACGACCAGGGCGCTGGCGATTCGAAGGAAGAGGTCCTCGCGACCTCACTCGATGTGAAGTTCCTCCTCGCGATATGGAACTTCTTGGTGGCCAACATCGATATCGTCGAGTGGGTGATCTGCTTGGTCGAGGGTCCCAACAATGCACGGTGCATCGGAGACAAGCTCCGCGGGCTTCGCAAGCAGAAGATCGCGCTCGCCAACTCGCTGCCGTTTGGCTGTGGCACGGGAGATTCGATCGCTTGCACGACATTCATTGGGAACAAGATCACCATCAATATCACCTCGTGGCGTTGGACAAATGGCCGCGACAACTACTTCGACGATCTCGGAACGGGAAGCAGTTTACTGTGTGTAATAGTGGATTGGGCTGCATTCTGCTCCATGAACTGCTGCACAGCTGTTTGGCGATATTCACCCAAAGTTCTGATGATGTAGGCCCTTTCTCGGAAGCTTCTCGGAATGTGGGGTGTGGTTGCGATACCCCAGACATGGCCCAATCTGCCTTCGTTTGGGCGATTGCGCAACGTTATCCATGTGTTTTGCAAGCTGAGGATTGTCTCTACTTTGGAGAGGACTGCGTGTGGATGTCATCCTGCAAGTTTACACCCGGATATAGACCATGCAATTGTTACGCCGGAGACGATCCATGCAATTTCGCGGACTGAACCAGGGCGCTCTCCTGTGGCTTGTAGCTGCCACGATCGGCATGGTGCTCGGTTGGACCGCTCGAGCGGTCGCCTCCGAGTGCTGGACGCCGCGCAACGAAGGGGGAGGATACTGGTATGATCTCGAAACGGCTGTCCTCGAAACCGATACAGGTACCGTCATCTTGGATGAAGAGGATCCGTGGGTCCGACAAATCAATTCCCTCACAGCCTACCTTCCCGATACACGTGGTCTCCCGAAGGACCCCCGCTACACGTTCTACTTCGATGAAAACATCACGGTCTCTGTGGAATGAGCATGCGCACTTGGCTCGCTACCTCTGGCCTGCTCGCGGGTTTGCTGTTCGGGATCCTCGCTCCCACGCTCTCTTCCTGTTGGGGGTCGTGTTCCTACGACCCTCCCGCCTTCGGCACC